>CALFOL010000110.1 GCA_937919915.1 uncultured Planctomycetaceae bacterium | reverse complement strand
CGAAGTCGTCGTCTTCCAGATCGTCGTCCTCGTCCTCATCCTCCTCGTCCTCATCCTCCTCGATGAGATCCCCATCATCGTCGTCGTCGAAGATATCGTCATCATCGTCGGCGATCATGGTTTCGGGCGTCAACACACTGCATCCAACCCACAGGCTGCCTGCCAGTCGTGTATTTTCATTTTCGAGTGTCGATTCAATGAGTGTCGATTCAATGAGTGTTCCCAACAGCATCATCCAGCCCTCTTTCGAGTCTCTATCCTGTGCAAAGCATTTAGTCCAAGGTTCAACACCTGCGAGTGATAATCGCAGCGTCAATCTCTTGTCAACCCCTTGCTGACGTCACTCTGCCGAAAATTTGACGAATCATTCGAGAACGATTTTTCCCTGTAAAATCCCTCACACCGGACTCCTGTTTCCAATCAACGAAAGACCTACTAGGATTGGAAAAATATGGCGAAGCCTCGAACATCTTTAAAAATCAACCACACAGCTAAATGAGTAATTCTGGTGATGAGATCGTATTGGATCAAACAGCGTTCTGGGTAGCCACCCGGGGCCGCTGCTTTGGACCATTCGACTATCAGTGGAGCGCTGACCTGCGTGGCATGGAACTCACCTACCAAGGTATAAAATTTGCTGAAATTTGTGGTCCGGAAGAACTCTTCGCTGACCTGACGGAATTCAAACTGCCGATGTCGGTTTGCCGAGTGGCTGTCATCACCGCTGGCACGCTTGCTGCGGGAATTAGTGCCGGCCACTGTGTTGAACACCGCGTAAAAACGCTGCTGGATTCACTGCACAGCTTTGGCTACGGACGTTATCGGGTGAGAGACGCAGTCTGAGATACTCACAGCACGACGTGCCAGCGAGTGAACTGAATAACACAGATCAAAAAACTGCCCCTGGCTATTCGGGATCAGCGGAGTCGAATTCTGACCGACACCGCGCAGCAGCTTCCAACAGGGATTCGACCTGCAAATCGTCCTTCTTTTGCAGGGCCACTCGAAATTCCTGCAACACACTTTCCGCGCGGTTAATCGCGGCGATCACATTTTTACGATTGTCAGCCAGAATTGCAGTCCACAGCGACGCACTTCCCGCTGCGATCCGCGTTGTATCACGGAATCCGGAACCCGTCAGACTAAAGTTTTCGGCCCCAACCGCAATCGTTGTGGCAGCCGCCATCACGTGCGGCAGATGACTCGTCAGCGCAAGCACACGATCGTGCTCCGCTGCCGACATCCGAATAATCCGGCAACCCAACAATTGCCAGAACCGACTAATACGATTCAGTTTCGCCATCTCGCTGGTATTTGCTGCATCTACATCGCTGACGACGCAGACCTTGCCTTCAAAGAGATTCGCTTCAGCGTGCTCAAATCCGCCTTGCTCACCACCAGCAATCGGGTGTGAACCGATAAATACTCGTGACGCCTTTTCATTCCGCTGGATCTCGTCACAAATCGCAGCTTTTACACTTCCTGCATCCGTAATCAGCACGCCGTCGCTGCAGATTTCCGCGATCAAGCGAACCTGTTCAACGATCAGGTTTACAGGCAGACAGACCACAACAATCGCTGACTCACGCAGCAATTCTGCGGTGCATTCGGTCGCCCAGTCAGTCAGCAGACCAGCATCCATGGCTGCTCGCAAGCGATCTTCAGATCGTCCAACGCCGACGACAGCGCAATCAGGAAACCGCTGACGCACGGCAGCCGCTATTGATCCGCCAATCAGCCCTACGCCCACAATGACGACTTTGTCTTCGAATTGATTCGTTGCCTGCCCCATACCCGCATGATAGAACGGGTGATCAGAGCTGGCAATCCGTCAGGATAAGATCCCATAAGGCAGGCTTGCCGTGTTTCCAAGGGCCAAACGGAGCAGACCGGTTGCCCACATCACCATCAAACGCCGACTCAGACCTTGACTGCCGCCGCCAGCTTGTCTGTCAGCAATTCCGGAAGTGGATCAGCATCTGCGAACCGAATCGGGCGACCAATCGGAGTGATAATCTCTTCGTTCCAGTCGATTCCCATGGAATGCATAATCGTTGCGTACAACTGCGGAATCGTCATCGGACTCGATGGTTTCGGTTTGACCTTTGTGTCCTTGGGAATGATCGCCGCCGGCGTTTCGCCCAAAACCAGCCCTTTGCGAAATCCGCCACCAGCCACCACACAGGAGAACCAATTCGGCCAGTGATCACGTCCGCCAGCCGCATTCACTTCCTGCGAACGACCGAATTCTGAAATACACAACACGACCGTCGATTCCAGCAGGTCGCGTTCACGAAGCTCCGTCAGCAGCGTCGCAAATGCAGGATCAAGAATGTCAGCCTGCGTCTTCTGCCCGGCATGATTGTTGACATGCGTGTCGAAACCATTCAAAGAAACTTCAATCGACCGAACCCCTACCTCAACCAGACGTCGTGCCACCAGGCAACCACGCCCGAATCTCGAATCGCCATAAGCACTCAGCACTTCCTTTGGAACAGAATCCAGCTCGAAGGCCTTCAATTGTTCGGACGACATCATCTTCAAAGCACGTTCCACAGTATCGCCATGCAGCGTGTTCTTTGCTGAGGTCGGCCGTGAATTGGCAAACTGCTTTGCCAGAACTTCCAGCCCTTTCGTCCGCTGGTTGAGTCGCGCATCAGAGACGTTTGCTCTTAGATTCGTTAAGGATCGACCAGGTTCGAAAACACGAAAAGCGTCCCATTCGTTTCCGAGATATCCGCCGCGTGGAAACGCGTTGTCACCACCCAGTGCCACATGCTGAGGAATCTCGACCTTGGGGTCGGGAAGTTGATGCGCAGCGATCGCACCCAGAGCAGGGTAGACCAGAGTTGGTTCAAGACGGTAACCGGTCTTCACATACGCAGCGCCTCGGGCGTGATCGCCTTCCAGTGACGTGAGGGATCGAATTAACGTCACACCGTGCATCTGCTCTGCCATTTGCGGCAGAAAGTCCGAAATCTCCAGTCCGGACTGAGTCGTCTTGATCGACTGTGTATCCCCCCCGGACTCCGATCCGGAATGTGGATCCCAGGTTTCGAGCTGGCTCATGCCGCCATTCATCCACAGCGTAATCAGCGTCTTTGGACGCTCGTTACTGCGGCGACCAGCGGCCTTTGCTGACATTCCCGGCAGCGAAAATGACAGCCCACTGGCAGCCATCACACCCAGTGCCGTGCGGCGATCCATTCCACGTTGCGTTGTGTTCTGCATAACATTGTCTCCAAAGATATTGACGTCGTCGTCTATGAACGACCTGTTATCGATTCCACGAGAACCCGGGACTGTTGAACAGCACCCAGTACAGATCCTGCACCACCTGAGCTCGGCTCCAGGGCTCTTCGTCCTCGGCCTCTGCTGTTTCAACCGCATCACTGCTTCGCTCACGTAACTGAGCCACAAAATACTCACGCTCTTCCGGCTCCGGCAGCCGAGTCAGGCATGCCAGAAAGCAGTTCTGAACCAACACTTCATCTTCGCCGGAAAACTTCAGAATCTGGCCAGCAGCATCGAAGGCCCCGGGTTTCGTGAACTCACGCGTAAACTGTCCGTTCAATCGCAACAGAGCCTGGGGAATGGTGCCGCTTTGTTGCAGCAGTTCGTCGTCAGTCGCGTCGCCATACTCTTTCAGAAAGTCATTCTCATTGAATAACTTTGTGAAGCGAACAAACATGTTCGAATTATGATTCACTGTGCGAGTATGACCGGCCTGAAACATCGCCCCGATCATCTGCTCCGGGCGGAGCCTCACCAGGGGATACACGGCCCACGCCTCGTCCATCCGGGAATACAAATCAGCGTCCGCCCAGGAAACTTCGGACTTCATGCGAAACACGTCAGATTGAGCGATCAGCCGAATCAGAAATTTCAGCTGTCCGCCATTGCTGCGAAACTCCTGACCAAGCACATCCAAAAAATCTTCGTTGTCCGCGCTGTCCGCTGGATGAGCAATATCGTCGACCGGGTCCGACCATGCCCGGCCAAACATCAGTCCCCAAATCCGATTCGCGGCGGCTCGTTCAAAGCGTCGGTTTTCGGGATGAGTCACCCACGACGCCAATTGCTGGCGACGCGACCCTGTTTTCGGCAGCCATTCTTCGTGGAAGGGAACTTTCGTCGGGACAATTCGGCCTTCATCTGCGCCCGGATCAACGATGACGTACTCAATCGCCTTCACCTCTTTGGTTTCTTCGTCTTCCTCTTCGAATCGATCAATCACTCCTCCTGGAGTAACTCTGGCCTGACCAAAGAACGCCGCCAATCCCTCGAAGTCCTGCTGTTTCCAGGAGTCGAAGGGATGGTCATGGCATTGCGCACAATCGATACGTTGCCCGAGAAACGCGCGAGACGTGCGGCCAGCAAGTACGTTGACATCAATCCCTTCTTCAGCGATCGAGGCGGCTGTAATAAAATTCGTCGCCGGACGACTGGTCCACAGCCCGTCACCGGCAATAAGATCGGTTGTCATATTCTGCCATGGTACGTCTGCCCGCAATTGCTCTCCCAGCCACGCGCGAAGTCGGTCACGACGAAATATCACGAACTGGCCTTCTTCGACTCCTGTGAGAACTCGAGCAAGGCGGTCCGCGAAATAATCTGAAAACCGTGGATCCTCAACCAGTTTCAATAACCAACGTTCGACACGATCGTTCGAAGCGTCCGCCTGAAACGCGACCACTTCCTCAAGTGACGGAATCGTGCCATGTAATGCCAGCGACAATCGACGATAGACGGTCAAATCATCAGCCCGTTCAGCGGGCTCCAGATTCTCGTCACTCCAGTGCTGCCGCAGCCAGCCGTTCACCCGCGAAACAGACGCATCAATGTCCGTCTCTGCGGGCACAGCACCTGGAGCGGCAACAGGAGCTTCGATGGCACCGGCTTTCATCACCAGCATCGCGAGCAACCCAACAACAACGATGCAGAACGCTGTGGCAATTGGTTTCATGATGCAAGCTCGGCCTTCGTATCACAGATTTATGGGAACTTCCCGTTCAGAAGGATCGGCACATTTGCCCACTGGATCCTCCTGTTTTGGGGCGCTTCAACTTAGGATTCGCCGCGAACCGAAGAATCCTGGACATTAGTTTCCAGGATTCATAATTGCTTTGCGAATACAGCTTGTTGAAAGAATCCCGAATTTTCCAGAATGGCCACATGGAATCCGATCCGCTCACAAATGAATCGCCAATCCTGGAATGGGGTGATGTTGCAGAAAGTACTGTAGTAACGACAGCAGACAGCTACTTCACAGAGGGATATCCCGATGCGGCCCACAAGCCGCTGGGGCCCGGCCCGTTCCCGGGCATTCGAAAACCTCTTCAAAGTTTATGGTGGCTGATTCAGGTGCTGCTGGGTGTCGCTTTTCTGCTGCCGCTGCTGGCGGCACTCGCAGCGATCCCCGGATTGAATCTGTTGTCCTTAGGAATGATGATTGACGCCGAAGCGTCCGTGGGCCGCACCGGACGTTTTCGTGACGGATTTCCTCTGCTGGCGATCTCGTCACGCGTTGGGCTGATCGGCCTGATGGTGATCCTTGCTCTGCTTCCCGTGTTCGCTGCCGCTTCGATGGCGGAAGGACAACACATTGTGGCGCAGGCATCTGGCTTACAGCTGAGCAGCTGGAAGATCGGAACGGTCATTCTACAGATCGTCGTGTTTGCCATGCTGCTGTTGGCGATCGCCAACGGCGGCAGCTTCGGTTCATTCTTTTGGCCATTGCGACGACCACCAACACTCCGTTCCGGCCTTTGCATTGGTCTTGCAACAATCCTGATCCTGTTCACCGGGGCCATCAATCCCGGAATTCCGTTCCTCCTGATGATCCTGTGGATGTTGAAGGTAACTCATCGCAACTACAGGATTTTGAGTACTGGCCTGAAGTCCGGTGAATATGTGGCCGCCGTGAACTATTGGTCGGGGAGATTTCTGGAGGTCTTTCGACCATGGCACCACCTGACGGTTGCTATCAAAGCCGCGGTGGGTGCGTTGTGCTGGCTGGTCGTGCCCACATTGTTGCTGGGCTACGCATCATCGTCACCTCACCAGAATCAAGGTGCTGCGGTCCTGATCACTTTGGCCGGCGGTCTCCTGATGATTCCCGTCGCCGCGTGGCTTCCACTACTGCAATGCCACCAGGCTGCGGAAGAACGTTTCGGGGCGATCTTCGAGTTACGAGCAGCACGGAAGATCGTCGCGCGAGTTCCGATCAGATGGGCAATTGCCACGATCCTGATGTACGGACTGGCGGTGCCACTGTACTTATCCAAAGTCGTCCTGCCACCGGCAGACGCAGCCTGGTTGTTTACACCGTTGTTCATCATCGTGATTTTCCCCACGCGCATCCTGATGGGCTGGGTTTACGGCAACGGCATTCGAAAACCCAGACTGGCACGACCGATTATTCGCTTTCCGATAAAGCTGTTCATGATCCCGTTGCTTGGCCTGTATAGCGGAATCCTGTTCGTGCTTCCGCTAACCAGCGAAGCTGGCCCTCGAGCGATGCTGGAGAATCACGCCTTCCTGCTACCCGTGCCCAGCGCTGCCACAGAGTAGCCACGTCGTTTAAAACACGAGCAACAGCTTTCTCCCAAAATACCCGGGCACAACCTTGCGATAGTCCAGGACTGGGGACTACGTGGTCGTTGCAACGCACATTGCGGCGGGGGAAATTATGAATTGACGCAGTCGTCCGTTTGCAGCTGCGTTCGCACAATGGCTGACAGAGCAACGGGGCCGCCGTCTGGCGATGGCAGCTACGACCGCAAAAAAAAGGCACTCAGACTCAGCCATTGTCATTCGCGAGACGAGCCAGCTGGTTGTCGATTTCTTTCTGCGTCACCCGCTGGAAGTCGACGCTGGTGAGTGATTCTGCAACCAGGCCGACGTGTTCGTCGTGGACGCGTTCGTACTCGCGGGCGAGTTGCTGCATCCAGTCCGGTGGTTCGATGCCGGATCCCAGGCGGCGTTCCATGAAGTCCGCGATTTCCTGACGCAACACCTGGAAGTTCTCGGCAGCCGTTTCACTCGCCGTACCATTCACGCCAGGACTACACCGGCTCACGCGTGCCGTCATACTGTTAACTGCCAAAGCCCCCACGATTCGCTCGTTGATGTGATCATGAAGCGTCGGCAACTGAACACCGTATTGAGACTCCAGATCCTGCAATTCGTCCGTCAGATTCTCCGCGACCTCGCGCGTCAGAGCAGCCAGCTCGTCTTCAATCTCACCAGCCAGCTCATCATTACCAAATCGAACGGCGGCTTCATGAGCAATCTGATAAGGGATATGATTCCAGTTGAAGCGATCGTACAAAGATTCCAGTCTCAGGAAGTCAAGCAGACAATACAGTCGATTGCCGTAATCCGAATGCGTCGTTGTGGTGTTGTACTCCAGAAATCGATCAAAGTTATCGACCACGGATTCGTAAACGAATTCCATAATGTCGGTGGCTTCGTCGCGGTCGATCTTTCCGTCGTTCAGGTCGTCAACAATCTTCACCGGCTGTACTGGCGACAGATTCTGCTCCAGTTCTTCCAGCAAAGATTCTGCACCGTGGTGTACGATCGCTCGAGCATTACCCAGCGTCAGCATTCGTGTATGAAACAAATCGTCTCCGTACGTCTCGATGAAGTCACGAATTTCGCCAGCGCGATCACTATCATGCAGCTCTTCAACAACTGACAATCGCATGGAACTGCTGTGAGTGGACCAGAGTTCTTTGTAGGCGTCCAGTAAACGCTGCACACGTTTAAAAACACTGCGTCGCTGGCGAACGGTATCTGATTTCCAACGCGTGGAAGCATGCAGAATCGCTTCAACAGAGCAGGCCAGTCCAATACGAAACAGCCGATCGAATTCGGTCACAGCCTGCCCTAATGGGCGTGAGCTGCGTTCCATCCGAAACGCCGTTTGCAGCAGCCGAAACGTTTCTTCGATCAAGCCCAGCCGGGGCAACTGGCTCAGCAACAAACGAATCACCGTCTGCAGGGTGCGGGCCTTCAGAATTCCGGTAGGCTGGCCACCGTGTTCAAACGGAACGTACAACAACGGCCGACGTTGCAGCGCTTCACTGAATTTCGGAAAGTTCTGACGCACAGCCTTCGCATCGCCGCTCAGAACGGCTCGCAGCACGATCACCAATTTGCTGTCGAACTCGCGGCCCTGACCGGGCAGGTTCTCGCCGTCCAGCAACACGGAACACAACAAACGCTCTGCCATCAGGAATTCAACGGTGGTTGAAATCGCATTCTGCATCAACAGAAACCGAGACTGCATCTGAATGTCGTATTCGATATTCGCGTCCAGATCCGCGGAGTACGAACTGATTTCGTGGTCCCGAACTTCTGTGACCAGGTGGCCGAGATCTTTCAGGAAATGTCTGATCGATGCCAACCACCCCTGCAGGTGTTCCTGCCGCTCGGGACTTACCGGCGCCGCCTCAGCGGCTGACTGCTGCGACAAAGCAACCGCAGCACTGCTCCACAACGAGCCCAGCGTGTGCAAAAACTTCAGACGAGGTTCAATCTGACGATAGATGATCTCGAACTCGGTCGTCCCCGGACCATAACCTTCGTCAACGGTGTCGCCGTCGTTTCCGTCGTCGGCGCTATCGCGAAAAACCACGTCATCGTAGGCCGCCTTGAACAAATCCTCTTCCGGACCATCCGCTTCGTCGTCGAACAGGTGGTCCAGATCCAGTTCTTCGTCTTTGTTGTCACCAGCGGTTTCCTGCAAACCGGATTTACGGTGACGATCGACAAACTCTCCCAGTGAAGGCACCTGCCAGAATGAATCAGCATTCGCTTCGATAAATGCAAACATGCGCCGCAGCATCAACCAGCGCTGTCCGGGGTTGTCATTCGAAGTGACGGTCCGCAACAGGCGATGCAACAGACTGTGCATCGAATGGTTACCGGATTCCAGACCCATGTCTTCAGCCTGACTCAGCCACTGCATCAGCAGGCCAAGGGCAGCCACTTCGTCTTTGCGTTCCAACAGCGCGTGGACGACCTGTGCGAAACTTCGCGGGGATTCGAAGTGACTAACGTGTTCTCGCCAAAACGAAATATCGCCGGCGGATTCTCCCGCAGTGCGCCATTCCGCCAAAGCCTTCGAAACATGTTGAGCTGCTTTCAGTGACTCTTCACCGCGAACCTGAGGCAGATCAGAAACCGTTACAGTGGCGTAACTGTCCCATTCGTCTGCCAGCGTGCGAAACTGGTTTTCGACTGCCAGATGAATATCACTTTGGCCCACAGCCGCAGCTTCAGCCATGATCGCTGAAGACGAATCGAACATCTGTTCGATGATCTCAATCAGAATTTCCACGCGGTTGTCAGGGATCGCATCTTCGCGAGCTGCGAACAGCGGGAACATGCCCTGGAACCCCAGAATGTTCCACGGATCAACAATAGCTCCACAATGAATGCCGCGATGCAGCAATTCCAAAGACTCACTCAGCAAATCCCGTGCATTCGACAATTCCCCGGTGCGAGCCGTGCGTTGAATCAACATCAGTCGCGACATGATTTCTGATTCGAACCGCGCCGAAGCACAGGGTATGATGGATGCCTCTTCAACCGCTGCCGATTCGAAACCAAGCGACGCGTAAAACGCAGCCAGATGGCGATGCTGAACCTGACTGGCACCATACTGCGACAGATACATGTTCAGCTGATGACGGACATGGCCGAACGGCTGACGGGATTCCTGAGCACTGGCGACCAATCGATCGCGCCGACTGCCAGTGGCCGTCTCCAACAGCGACTGGTAGAAATGATCTCGCTGGCGTGCAACGACGGGCAACAACGAAGTCAGCGACACACTCGAATTATAAGTACCAGGCCCTGAACCACTGATCGCAGACGCCATCAGGATTGTACCGGCAAGGACAGCTGATGCATCAAACAGGAGTTCTTCGGGTGGAATCTGATTAGGGGCGTCCATCCACTGTTGCAGCGAATCAAGAATGATGCAGCGAATAACGAAGCGGCGATAAAAGCCCTTCGTGTCGATGACTTCCGGATCCCATTCGCCAAACATGTAGTTTGTACGTTTGTTGACCGGATGCAGATGATCGTGAGCTCGCGTATCCAGACAGAGCTCGTCCAGGTGATCGAGACTAAAGTGAGCTGGCGCCGTCATGTTCTCTGGCAGCGAGCGAATGAACTCCAGCGTCGCTGCAATCAACGGTTGATAACGACCCGCGGCGACGCCCGCATCTCGCAGATACAGCGGGATGGGACAAAAGCGTTCATGGTCGTAGACTTCCATCCGCCGATCATTTTCCAGAATCGCGACGGGCCGATAGCCGACATATTTGTTCAGATGCCGCAATGCCTCAGCAGTCAGTCGAGACTGATTGTCCCAACTGCAGGTCGCCGCAGCAGACAACGTCGCTTCGAACGCCTGAGCCAGAAAGAAGGGCTGACAAAGATCGGCGGAGTCCACATGAAACAAAAGATCTTCGTGGTGCTTGAGATACGCGGGCACCACAGTGTCGAATGTGAATTCGATCGTCTGCCGAGCCTGATCGGCCTGCTGAAACGCGGCCTCATTGGAAACTGCCAGATTCGTGAGTTCCGTCAGCAGATGCGTCTTGATGCCGTCGAAATTCCAGGGAGTACCCAGCTCAGAAAACAGTTCGTTCAGGCACGTACGAAACCGTGCTCCAGGCGAACCGTCAGAAAAGTTCAGATAGCCCAGGAGGTCGCGAAATCTCTGAGTTCGCGAATCGGCATCTGTTTCAGGACGGGGCATTCAGAGAA
>CALFOL010000109.1 GCA_937919915.1 uncultured Planctomycetaceae bacterium | reverse complement strand
AAACCTACAAATCGAGGCAATCGGCCATTGTACGAAACTCAATGCGCACCCAACGGTGCTCATTTTGCCCCACTTTGAAATGAGGCATGAAAAGAGGTCTTAGTTAACTAAGAACATCGTTTTTCCCCGGGCATTTGGTCCGACTAAAGGGCGAAACGAAACCAATCACTGGTCAACAGCTTTTAGGCACCTGTACGACTTGGTGGGAATCCGGATAAACATGCTCTTTTTTTCCCGAATCGATGGTTGAATGGTATGGAACCACGAAATCTGACGGTCATCGATAGCCCCGATAGCCACTCGCGTTGCTTGTTCCGGTCCGTGGATTTGCGACAATAGGCATTCGTTTAACACGGACCACAAGGAGAAGCGATCACGATGATCGATGTAAATACGGACACGGTACCCACAGTTTCAGCGCGGCCATTTGTGCATTTGCACTGTCATACTCACTTTAGTTTGCTGGATGGCGTGAACCGCATCCCGGAACTGGTGAAGCACGTGAAGAATCTGGGGATGAATTCCGTCGCCATGACCGACCACGGCAACCTCGGCGGGGCCATGGAATTCTATAACACCTGCAAAAAAAACGATATCAAACCGATCATCGGTTACGAAGCCTACGTTGCACCTGGACGAAGGACCGACCGTAGTGCGACTCGACAAAAGGAAGCGCAGTCACATCTGACTCTGCTGGCGATGAACCAGAAGGGCTTCGACAACCTCATCAAAATGTCGTCCACGGCTTATCTGGAAGGCTTTCACTATAAGCCACGTATCGACCGGGAGCTGCTGGAGGAATACAACGAAGGCATCATCTGCCTGTCCGGCTGCGCGTCCAGTGCACTGTCGAAACTGCTGCTGGCGGACAACAACGACGAAGCCAGGACACTTGTGGAATGGTATTCGCGAGTCTTCGGTGACCGTTTTTATATGGAGATCCAGGACGCGGGTTTCGAAATTCAGAAAGCGTGCCTGGGACCGACTGTCGATCTTGCCAATAAAATGGGAATTCCGCTGGTCGCCACCAACGATGCGCATTATCTGACTCGAGCAGACGCGAAGGTTCAGGACGTTTTGCTGTGCGTGAATACTCGGACGACTCAGGACGATCCGAACCGGATGCGAATGAGTAATGATGGGTTGTTTGTTTGTAGTCCGGAAGAAATGTATCAGACCTTTTCAGGGCTGGAACACGCCGTGGAGATGTCACAGACGATTGCGGATCGCGTTGATATCGAATTACATAACCGCAAGCTGTACCCGGTATTTCGGCCGCCCGAAAACAAAACCGACATCGCCTACCTGAAGGAACTTTGCAATGAACGCATGTACGAACGGTATGGTGATGAGCTCACAGACGCGCATTGGGGTCGCCTGAAGTACGAACTCAGCGTCATCGAAGACAAGGGCTACGCAAGTTACTTCCTGATCGTGTGGGACTTTGTGGAATTCGCTCGACGGAACGGTATTCCCTGCGGTGCGAGAGGTTCGGCGTGTGGAGCGATCGTCGCGTTTCTGTTGCGATTGGGTGATGTGTGCCCGCTGAAGTACGACCTGCTGTTCGAACGATTTCTGGACCCCAGCCGTAACGAACCGCCCGATATTGATATCGACTTCTGTCGTGATCGACGGCAAATGGTCATCGACTACACCAAGGAAACGTACGGCGAAATGAACGTCGCCCAGATCGGGACGTACGGGACACTGAAAGCGAAGAACGCGATTCGTGACGTTGGTCGAGCACTCAATGTGCCTCTGACGCGCGTCAATGAATTAGCGAAAATGATTCCCGACACGCTGAACATCAAACTGCGAGACGCGTTAGCCAAGAGCCCCGATCTGAAGGCAGCTTACGACGGCGATCCGGTGGCTCAGGAACTGCTGGACTACGCGATTTCAGTCGAAGGACTCGCCCGCAGTATGGGAACTCACGCGGCAGGCGTGGTGGTTGCCGATGTACCACTGGACACCGTTGTTCCGCTTCAGAGAATCACCGGCAAGACAGACATCATCACGCAATGGGACGGCCCCACGATCGAAGAAATCGGTCTGCTGAAAATGGACTTTCTGGGGCTGCGAAACCTGACGATTCTGGACAAGGCCGTCAAAAATGTGCAACGCGTGAATCCGGAATTTACGCTGCAGTACGTGCAGGAACATCTGGAAGACAAAAAAACGTTCGCCTTGCTGCAGCGTGGTGAAACAAAGGGCGTGTTTCAGCTTGAGTCCGGCGGGATGCGGGATCTGCTGACCAAGATGAAGCCAGACTGCTTCGAAGACATCATTGCGACATCGGCGTTGTATCGGCCAGGCCCGCTGGAAGGTGGAATGGTGATGGAGTATGTCGATGTGAAGAACAAGCGGAAGCAGCCACGACAAGTTCATCCGGTCGTCGATGAGGTTCTGAAAGAAACCTACGGTGTGATGGTGTACCAGGAACAGGTGATGCGGATTCTTAACCGGGTCGGCAATGTGGAACTGGCAAGTGCGTACAAGTGTATTAAGGCGATCAGCAAGAAGAAGCAGTCGATCATTGACAGCTTCTATGACGAATACATTGCGGGTGCTGATGCCAATGGGATTTCGGCAACTCTGGCCAAAGAGCTTTGGAACCTGATTGTGGCTTTCGCCGGATACGGTTTTAACAAGTCGCATTCGACGGCCTACGGTTTGATCGCCTACGAAACCGCCTACTTGAAGGCTCACTATCCCGTGCAGTTTATGGCGGCTTTGCTGAGCTGTGGGATGGAGAGCAGCGAACGGATCGCGGAGCACGTGGACGACTCGCGGCGCCAGAACATTGCGGTCCTGCCTCCTGACGTCAACACATCGGAAGTGGAATTCGTAGTCGTGGGCGACGCGATTTCGTTTGGTATGGCGGCCATCAAGGGTGTGGGCGGAGCCGCTTTAGCAGCGTTGGTGGCGGAACGAACCCAAAACGGCCTCTACAAAGACATCTTTGACCTGTCAGAACGTGTCGATCCGAAAGCTCTGAATAAATCGACTTTGGAAACACTGATCAAGGTTGGTGCGCTCGATAGTCTGCCAGGCAATCGAGCACAGCAGCTGGAAGTTGTCGAACGCGCTGTTCAGTCGGCACTTTCGAAGGCGAAGGACAAAGCCAGCGGCCAAATGAATTTGTTTGGTGGCGACGACGCGGATGATTCAGCGGACGAGGGATCTACCGCGGCGGTTCAGTTTCCTGACGTGCCGGATTGGCCCAAGCCGCAAAAACTGGCTGCAGAAAAAGAGTGTCTGGGATTCTATCTGACGTCTCACCCACTGGCGCAGCATTCCAAACGCATCGACCGCTGCGCTCAGGTGAAGAACAAACAATTGGCAGATATGGATGACGGTGCCATCGTGACAATCGCGGGCATGGTGGGATCCATCAAGATCGCGACAGCCAAAAAGTCGAATGCCAATGGACTGAACAAGTACGCGAACTTTGATTTGGAAGACGCTACCGGCATCGTGCGCTGCATCGCATGGCCGTCGGACTACGATCGCTTTAAAGAGCTCATCAAGACGGAGAACATTCTGATCGTGATGGGGAAGGTGGATCGTCGTGGGCGTGAACCGAACATCGTTGCGAACCGCCTGCTCACACTGGATCAGGCCGATAAAGAGTTTACGTCACAGGTGGCGATTAAGTTTGACCGCGGAATACATTCTCTGGATGACGTCGAAACCGTTCGAAGAGTCCTGGCACGATACCCCGGCGGCACGGATGTTGTGCTGGTGGTTGATAGTTTCGACGGGAAGAGCGGAATGGTGGCGGAGGGAGTGGCGATGAGTGAGGACGTAATGGACAGTGCGTCCGACGACGTGATCGCGACGAAGCAGGAAACCGAAATCGTTCACAACAATCGAATTCGTTACATCCTGACAACAGGCAAAGACTGTCAGGTGACTGTGGGCCCGGAGTTCCAGCAAGCGTTGAAGGATGCCATCGGCGAAGATTTCTACGAGCTGAAGGTTGCGATGTCGTCGAACGGCAGCGGGAGCTCAGCTGGCCGATAATCGGCGAGCGGCCCATGGTCGTAGCTGCCGTTGCCAGACGGCGGATGGCGGCAGTGTCCGCACCTGGCGGCAACAACACTGTGTAGACCAATGTTGTTCGGGACGACTTGAGCTTCCGAGCCAAAGGCCCGTCCGTTTACCTACAGCGAATCCTATTAAGTCGTGAACGTAGTTGGCTCGTGTGATACGGCTATCACTGTCCGCAACGCGCTCTTCGCGGCCACGAGTCAGCAGGAACTGCTATAGCTTAGAGCAGTTTACCTAAGCATCTGGATGCGTCGGGCTCGTGGGAGCAGGCGATTTGCTGTCGAAAACCGTTCGCAGCGGCCACAAGTCAGCGTAATACGCTGTAGGGACGCCTGCATGAAAAAAGCTGCAGACCGAACACCTGTTCGATCTGCAGCTTAGGATTTCGTAAGCCCGAAGGTTCAGATTTACGCCTCTGTCTTAGCTTTTCGACGACGTCGCAGCCAAGCCATTCCGCCCATGCAGGACCCCACGGCCAGCATCAGCATACTGCCTGGTTCAGGAACAACCGGAGCATCGCTTGATGATTCGTAACCCAGTCCACCACCGTTACTGGTTGTCGTGCCACCACCGCTGGAACCAGTTTGAGATGCTGGATCGCCCGGGTCGGATGGATCGTTGACTGGAATGTCGACTACTGGTTCCTGTGGATTACTGAACATGCCATCGTCGTTTGAGCCTGACGTTCCCGACGCAGAACCAGTTTCAGTAGAAACTCCGCCAACGACAGTTCCGCCGCTTGAATCACTTCCGAAACCACTGCCTGATGACGTGTCTCCTGGAGGTGCTGGAGCTGTTTCCATCGTGTCAGAACCGAAGCCAGTGCCAGTTTCAGTTTCAGTCGTGGAACCGGTTGTTGTACTCCCGATTTCAGAGCCAAATCCGCTGCCAGTCCCGGTCGTTGTTGAATCGCCGGTTGTCGTGCTGCCAGTGTCAGAACCAAAGCCGGTACCAGTCGTTGTTGTGCCGCCAGTATCAGAACCGAAGCCGCGGGTCGTTGTACCAGTGCCTGAGTCGCTGCCGGTCGATCCACCGCCAGTCGATCCGCCGCCGAAGCCGCTACCACCGCCGCTGTCGCCGCCTCCGCTTCCGCCGCCCTGACTGCCACCGCCAAAACCTGCAGTTCCGCCGCCAGAGTTTCCGGCACCGTGCTGTTTGTCGTTAGCACCGAAGCCGCCGCCGATCGCACCACCTCCAAAGCCGTCGCCCTTGGCAACGTGCTTTGGCATTACAGAGAATGGGAAGGGTTCAGGGTGTGCCGGGATAAACCGGTTTGGAATAGAGAATGAAAGTATCTTACGAAG
>CALFOL010000108.1 GCA_937919915.1 uncultured Planctomycetaceae bacterium | reverse complement strand
GAAAGCGTAAAACATCATCGCCCGGGGGAAGTGAACCAGCGCAGCCGGTGAAGGCCACCCCAAGTCGCGTGTCAATCGATCCTCAACGCTGACGGCGTTGCGCAATCGAACGAAATGGAACACTCTCAGCGTTCGAATTCTGTTGCGATCGATTCCTGCGGTAGCGTCATTGGCTTTCGCGAATTCCGTACCCCCGGCTTTGTTGTTGAACCGTTGGCGTTGATCCTGACCAGCGTATTCCACCCTCCGAATCCGTCACAGGGTTGTCTGATGAGTCGGCTTATTCGCTTTGCGAAGTCACGATTGCCAAAATATTCTGCTCGCGTTTTTGCAGAAACTCGCCCTGAGTTTTCAGCACTGTCGAATAGATCAATATCCCGCCAATCGTTTCGGCCACTGCAAAAAGCAGATACAGCGACAGCCAACTCAATTCCAGCCAGTAGATCAATCCGAGTTCCAGGCTGTAAGCAATCGCTGCAGGCACCACAAGGAGTGGTGTGAGCATTATATACAACATCTGCAGGATCACCGTGGCGAATTTCGACTTCATCGGCTTCGTCGAACCATACGGCATCGCAACCGGCACTCGGATTGATACGTAATTCCCGAGCAGCAGGTACACCAATGTGCTTGGCACAATCAGCATGATCGATGCCAGCAAGTGCATGACCTGCATTGGCACACAGAACTGAATCAGCAGTATCAAAATAAGCATCATGGCAATCACCGGTGGCATCAGCGACAGGTTCTTGCCCAACAGCACGCGCCAGCGAACGACCGGCATCATGACGTAAGCTTTGAATCCGGCTCGATCCATGCCAAACAGGTTGATCGTCAGCTGCGCCATCCCAAACATCGAAACGGCAATCGCACCCAGCGGTAGGAACGGACGAAACATCACGGGTACTTCCCCTGTGCCGCTCATGAGTGCCATGGAGCCATATATCATCAGCAGTACCAACGGCATCGCGAGCGCCATCTTTGATTCCGGCGCCCGAATCAGGCACTGCAGAGAACACAGTGCGACGGCTGAAGTCTGATCGGACACCCACGGGATATCGCGATCAAGCAGTCCGCGTTTTGGTGTGGATGATTCCACGGTTTTTGCTAAGCCGGACGCGGTCGCCCGCATCGACCCGTCATTTGCGAATCTGTAGGATCGCATTGTTGATCGATAAGCCATCGACAGGCTGAGTCCACCGATGAGAAGCATCCCCACGGTGCATAAGGCGGGCACAGCGGCGCTGCCGATCGCTGCGACTCGCACACCGTACGGAAGCCACCCGATGGGAATTCCCGCGTTGACGGCCGCCACTAACTGCCCGGTGTTTTCCTTTTCAACTTGTCGTTCACGAGCAAAATTCTGCTCGTGGATGGCATCAAATTCCTTTCTCAACTTATTGATGTCGACTTGAGCAACATCTTGTGTCTGACGAACGCCCTCCAGCACGGCGTCAAACTGCTCAGACTTCCATTTCAACTGCTTCGCCTGCAGTTCGCGTTGAGCCGTGCGACGTTGCTGTCGTGATTCTGAATCTCCCATAGCCCACATATTGAACAGTTGCGGGGCCTGACTGAGTGCGATGAAGCTGAGCATCACGACGGCCATCACAGTGCCTCGCTTGCGTTTGTTTTGAAAGATGCGGCCCATCCAGCCGCGAAACTGATAGGTGACACCTGTCACCATCACCAGAAACGCAACGCCAAGCACTGCGACCCACAGCATGTTCGCTCCCTGAGTCACCGCCAGCGTGATGGACACCGCCAGCAGCACTGGCAGAAACCGCAGTATCGTGAAGCTGGCCCATGAGCTGAGGTAGTTCAGCACGAACGCCCCGGATAAGGACACGGGTAGGTGCAGCAGGTTCTCCAGCGACAGCAATTCTGAGCGTTGCAGTTCGGCGAGGATTGAGACCGACCAGGCAAATAGAAACAGACCGGTCAGTACCATCCACATGACCAGGTGATGATCCGGTTTAAGATTGCCGAGAAACCAATGCCCCGCGAGCAGCGTAAACAGAAATGCCCCAATGACTCCGAGCACAACAACGCACAGAAAAACGACAGTCAAAACCGCATTGACTCGCCCCATCTTTTGCCACTGATTGTATGTCATTTGCCATCGTAATTTGATGATGGCCATCAGGTGCTGATAGTTCACGATGCCTCCGACGGTTCTTCAGTGGCTACCGTGGATTTTGCAGAGTCACCGTTCGCGGCACCGCTGTTTGATTCCCCGTCTTCCAGCCAGGCGAGATTGATCGAAGCCTCTTCGGACGTGCCGACCTTCTCCAGAAAGCGTTGTTCCAGTGAACTACCCCGCTGCAGATCCTCCAGCGAGCTTTGTTCGACCAGTTGGCCCTTCACAATGATTCCCACATGAGTACAAATGCGCTGGATGATTTCCAGTACGTGCGAAGTCACAAACACAGTAGAGCCTCGCTTTACGTAAATCGCCAGCAAGTCGCGGATCACACGCGACGTCACAGCGTCGACTCCTTCGAATGGTTCGTCCAGAAACAGCAGGTCCGGGTTTGGCAGCAACGCAGCGGCCAGCGCGAGTTTCTTCTTCATGCCGTGAGAATATTCGACAGTCAGCTTTTTTTCGACGTCCACCAACTGCAGTAGATCCATCAACTCGCGTGACCGCTGCTGGATCGTCGTCTTTTCCATCAGGTACATGCGACCGACGAATGTCAGATACTCCACAGCAGTCAGATTGTCAAACAACGCCAGGTCTTCCGGCACGACGCCGGTGCGACGCTTGATTTCGAGCGTCTGTCTGGGGTCCCAGGGATCCAGTCCCAACAGCGAAACATATCCGGAAGATGGAGCCAGAATGCCCGTCAGCATTTTGATGGTCGTCGATTTGCCAGCACCATTGGGCCCCAAAAAACCGTACCGGGAGCCTCGCTCTAGGGAGCAGCAAAGTTGATATTTCTGGGTTAGTTGAGGTATCGACGAATCGGGAAATCTGTTTCGCTAGCAGCTTGTCCGGATACCCACGTAGCCCTGGATGTGGTTGAGCAATTGAT
>CALFOL010000107.1 GCA_937919915.1 uncultured Planctomycetaceae bacterium | reverse complement strand
TTTCAGTCACCGGCTGGCGTCTTCTTTACGGACTTACCCGTATTCTTTTTTGGCGACTTTATTTCTTCAGAGGCTTTCGGCCCCGCTTTTCGTTGCGTCATTTGCCCAGCTGCGAATGTTTGAACCTTGTCAGTGGCTGGCTTGCGAACATTCTTCGGAGCTTCATCAATGTTCTCCGCCACGTCGTGCCACAGCGCACTTAGCTCAGCGGCCAGTTCCGGCTTGTGAGACGCCAGATCATGCAGCTCCGTCCGGTCTTCTGCGATGTTATACAGTTCCCACTTGCCGCCGCGAGCAGAAACGGCTTTCCAGTCACCTCGCCGAATCGCGCGGTTGTCGCTGAACTGAAAGTACAACCAGTCGTGCCCGTCGCGTGGCTTTCCCTTGAAGATCGGCAGCAACGATTTCCCCTGAATCGGCGTCGTTTTCTTTCCATGGAACTCGGACGGATACTGTGCGCCGCTTGCATCCATGCATGTGGCGAGCAGATCGATGAGGTGACCGGGCTGATCACTAACCGATCCTTTTTCGGCCGTTAAGCCTGCGGGCCAGTGAGCGATGAGCGGAGACGAAATTCCGCCTTCGTGCTGGTTCTGTTTGTACCAGCGAAACGGAGTGTTTCCGGCGTGCGCCCAACCGACGTCATAACACCAGTAAGATTTCGGATTCCACGGTTTCAGATCTTTCCCCTTCGTTCGTTCAAACGGACATGCGCCGTTATCAGAACACAGTAACACGAGCGTGTTGTCGAAAACCTTCTTCGCTTTCAGATGCTCAACCAAGCGACCGATATTCTGATCGACGCAGTCCACCATCGCGGCAAACACTTCCATGCGAGCTTCCTCCCACTGACGCTCGTCGTCCGTCAGCTGTTCCCATGCGGGAATGTAGTCAGGGCGATCACTCAACTGATGCTTCGCATCAATCAGCCCGACTTCAAGCTGCTTTGCATATCGCCGCTTGCGGAGTTCGTCCCAGCCGATGGAATATCGGCCTTTGTATTTCAACACATCTTTCTTCTTCGCCTGCAGCGGATAGTGCGGCGCGTTGAAGGCGACGTACTGAAAGAATGGCTTGTCCGTTTCAATAGCTTCGTCGATGAACTTGATCGCGTAGTCGACGTTGGCATCTGTTGTGTAAAAATCGTCGTCGAAGTCAGACCATTTCTGTCCGTTCAGACGAAAACTGTCGTCGCCTGTGAAGAAATTGGTCGCTCCGGAAAGATGTCCCCAATAACGCTGAAAACCGCGATCCGTGGGCTGTTTGTTTAAGTGCCACTTTCCTGTCATGGCGGTGAAGTAGCCATTGTGTCCCATCACTTCGGCCACTGTTAACGCTTTATCCATCGCGCTGTTACCGGCTTGAAACGTGTACTTTCCGGTCAGCAGACAGATGCGCGACGAATGACATTTGGCGGTGTTATAGAACTGATTCAACCGCACGCCGTTTCCGGCCAGACCGTCCACGTTGGGAGTTTCGATCTCGCTGCCGTAGCAGCCAAAGTCAGAAAACCCGAGGTCGTCAACCATCATTAACAGAATATTGGGACGCTCGGCGGCTTCAACGGCCGCTTCGGACACGACCAGCATGGCGGCGAACAACAACATGGTAAAACGGGACATAGTGAGATCCTGGGCAAGCGACTTCGTGTGAGCCATCGATCTTATCGTGGAGAGCAGTTTTGAAACAGCGAAAGGGGAGGGTGGAATTGGTTTGACCACGAATCACACGAATGATCAATGCGTTTGATTCGTTCGATTCACTCTCACGCTGATTCACGACACGATCACTTCCTGCAAAATCATCAACGGGTAACACAGGAAAAGTCATGAAACAAATACTCTCCGCGCTACTGATTTCTACGTTACTGACCAGCCTCACATTCGCCGACGATGCACCGGCGAACAGTGATGTCGCACTGGAAGATTCATTTGACCGAGCGGAACTCTGCAAAGGCTGGCACTCAACAACCGGCGAATGGGAAATTGTCGATGGTGTGTTGCAAGAGCGAGAGATCCCCGAAGAAAAACACTCCGCCGCCACTCGCAAACTCCTCGTCACACAGAACGCGGTCTACCAGCTGAAGTTTCGACTTAACGGCGAGTGCAAAGCGTTCCACTTCGGCTTCGATCCGGCCAGAGGCGAACTGGAGAAGAAGGGCCATCTGTTTTCTGTGATCATAACACCCGACTCGTGGGAGATTTTGAAACACATTGACAAGAATCGGCGTGAAGAAGATCCGAATGAGAAGCTGGCGGAAGAGAAGACGAAATTCGAAATCGGCAAATGGTACACGCTGCGAGTCACCACATGGGAAACGAGTGTCACTGTAAAAATCGACGACAGGGAACTGAAGGCATCACATAAAACCTTCGGAGTGAAGAAGCCGACGCTCGTGTTTCGCTGTCTTGGTGATGGTGTTGAGATTGACGATATCAAAGTGTGGACTCAGAAATAGCCGCCGACCGCATTGAGAAGCCCGGCTTTTCCCTGCTAGAGTTAAGCCTCAATACGATACCGATGCCGTTCGCGTTCGGCAGAAAGATCCCCGACGCACCATTCGAAAAGCCGGGCTTCTAACCCACAACAACCGATGTGTCCCGATCGATCATGAAAACAACATCACTCGCGTTCATTACTCTGCTGCTGCTGAGCCCGTCGCATAGCGCAGCACAGCAGACCGAATCAAAGATCCGCAACGTGCTGTTCATCGTTTCTGATGACCTGCGCGCCAGCGTCCTGGGCTGTTACGGCAACACCGTTTGCCAGACGCCAAACATCGACAAGCTCGCCAAACAGGCCGTCGTGTTCGCACGCGCGTATTGCCAGGGCACCGTCTGTGGACCGTCGCGCACGTCCTTCATGTACAGCCGCTACAAAGGGAAGGGCACGGTCACCATCGGTCAGCACTTCCGCAGCAACGGTCGCTACAGCGCACGCGTTGGCAAGATCTTTCACATGCGAGTGCCGGGCGACATCATCGCGGGAACAGACGGAGCAGACGTTGCAGAAACGTGGACGGAACGTTTCAATTCGCAGGGCCAGGAAGCTCATACACCGGGCGAATACGCGTGTCTGAATCTGAACATCTTCACGACGGCAGAAGAGAATCGGCAGTCCACGAAGATGCCGCATCGAATGTTCGTGTCAGTGAATTACGAAGGTGATGGATCGGATCAGCCAGACCATAAGACAGCCACGAAAACGATCGACCTGCTGCAGAAACATCGCGACGAACCATTCTTTATCGCTGCGGGATTCGTTCGCCCACATTATCCAATGGTTGCTCCCAATCACTGTTTCGCACCATACCCATGGCAGGACATGACGATTCCGGAACAGCGCGTCGGCGATCTGCACGACATTCCAAAACGAGGCATCACGTCCAGCCGTTCCGCACTTAACGGCATCGACAAATACCCGGACAATCAGAAACGAATGTGGACGGCTTACTATGCCGCTGTCAAATTCATGGACGAACAAGTCGGTCGAATCCTCGCAGAACTGAAGCGTCTGGGGCTCACAGACTCCACGGCCATCGTGTTCACCAGTGACCACGGCTATCACTTGGGAGATCACACATTTTGGCAGAAGAGCAACCTGCATGAGCAGGTCACGCGCGTCCCAATGATGATCAGCGTGCCCGGAACCAAACCAGGCCGCTCGAATTCCGTCGTCGAACTTGTCGACCTGTTCCCAACACTTTGCGATCTTACAGGACTGCAGACCCCGAGCGGTCTGCACGGCACCAGCCTTGTCCCGATCCTGAAAAATCGGGAAGCCACAATCAAGGACGGCGCACTGTCTTTCACAAAGGACGGCACATCTCTACGCACGGACAAGTGGGCCTACATGCGATACAGCGATCACACGGAAGAATTATACGACATGATGGCCGATCCCGGGCAGTTTACGAATCTGGCAACTGCAA
>CALFOL010000106.1 GCA_937919915.1 uncultured Planctomycetaceae bacterium | reverse complement strand
TCGCGAGGAAGGGGCATCGGATCGGAATTGATGTCCTGATGAGTCACGTACACCGTGTCTTCTTCGACCCAGTGAACGTTGACTGTGTCTCCTTTGGCTCGCAGCGTATCGACCACTGTGTCACCGGAGATCAGCAGCACAGGCAAAATCACCGGCAGCAGTGCTTCCAGCAAAGAAATGTCTGAGCCAAACGCCGGTTTGCCATCGTCTGCTTTAGCCACGGCGGAATCGGCTTCCCCTTCAGGTTTGCGGAGCGATTCGATCTCGACGCGACCATCAAGAAACTTCGCAAAAAAGATCCCGGCGATCGCCGCTGGTAAAGCCACGATGCTGCCCACAAAAATCATCAGCCCAACGGAAACTCCAAGAGTCGAAGCCATAATCAGCGGACCAGGCGTCGGTGGAACCAACGTGTGCGTAATGGCACCACCAGCGGAAATGGCGAGCACATACAGCAGAAAATTCTTCCCGGTTCTGGCGTACAGCGACCGGGCGAGTGGCACCAACAGATAAAAGACGGTGTCGAAGAAGACCGGCACCGACAGCACAAAACCGCTGCCCATCAGCGCCCACGGAGCACGATTCACCCCCAGCAGCTTCAGGAACGCCTGCACAATGCGATCCGCTGCACCGCTTCTCATCATTGCTTCGCCTATCACGGCCGCAAAACCGATCACCAGTCCGATTTTCCCGGCAGCCGTTCCGAAGGCGTCGGCCACGCGGGGCACCTTATCGCCGGGTGCCCCACCACACAGAAAGCTGACAGCAAGAGCCGCCGCAATCAACGCCACAAACGCGTTGATACGAAAGCCAATGATCAGCCCGAGGACGATAGAAATACCGATGGCAACAATAAAGAATGAAGACATAAACAAAGCTCCAGAAAAAGTCTGCATCAACCGGAAAAACGCTGTCGTTTTCTGGTGCTACTTGGCGTATTCGATGGTGCGAGTTTCTCGCAGCACAGTGACTTTAATTTCCCCGGGATAGGTCAGTGACTGCTCAATGGCGCGAGCAATATCGCGTGTCAACTTCTTCGACTGACGATCGTTGACCTGATTCGCATCAACGATAATGCGAACTTCGCGCCCCGCCTGAACAGCAAATGCCTGCTGTACGCCGGGGAATCCGCAAGCGAGTGCTTCGAGTTCTTCCAGTCGACGAACGTATTTCTCCAGAGTCTCACGGCGAGCCCCCGGTCGAGCCGCCGAAATCGCATCGGCAGCGGCCACCAGAACCGTATAAATGTGTTCCGGGCGAATGTCATCGTGATGACCGGCAGCGGCATGAACGACTTCTTCGCACTCACCGTATCGCTTCAGCAATTCCGCACCAACAGCCGGGTGACCACCTTCCATTTCGTGGTCGGCGGCTTTACCGATATCGTGAAGGAATCCGCAGCGTCGCGCCAAAGTCGCATCCAGACCAAGTTGTTCAGCCAGCATTCCGGTCAGATGAGCCACTTCAATCGAATGCTGCCGCACGTTCTGACTGTAACTGACTCGAAAGTGCAGACGCCCCATCAGATGAATCGTCTTTTCGTGCAGACCGCGGATGCCTGCTTCTTCGCTGGCTTCAATACCCAGTTTGCGAATATGCTCATCCATCTCTTTCGTCGTTTCCGCGACGATTTCTTCAATGCGAGTCGGATGGATTCGTCCGTCCTGGATCAACTTCGTCAACGACAATTTACCGATCTCACGACGAACGCTGTCGAACGCAGAGATAATCACCACGCCCGGCGTGTCGTCGACAATCACGTCGACACCGGTTTCTTTTTCGAAAGCACGAATGTTGCGACCTTCGCGGCCGATGATGCGGCCCTTCATGTCGTCGCTGGGAATATCAACCGTGGAAACCGCGATTTCCGACGTATGAGCGGAAGCGTAACGCTGCACGGCCATGCCAATAATTTCGCGGGCCTGTTTGTCGCACTCAGTCTTCACCTCAGATTCATGCTTCATGATCAGAGCACCGACCTCGTCGCTAAGTTCCGTCTCAAGACGCTTCAGCAACAGATCTTTGGCGGCCGGTTTGTCCAGCTCGCTGATTTTATACAGCTGCTCCTGCTCTTCCTTCAGCAGGCGATCGAGTTCCTTTTGCCGAGCCTCAAGAGCTTTCGCACGATCCGCAAGCTTTTGCTGAGTACCCTGCAGCATCTGCTCTTTCTTGCGGAAGTCATTGGTCAGCTCTTTGATCTGAGCTTCGCGTTTGTCGGTTTCCCGTTCACGGTCTCGCAGCGCGTCGCGAGTTTCATTCAGCTTCGATTCCAGCTTTTCACGCTGCTTCAGCATCTGCTCTTTGAGCTCGATTTCCTTCTCTTTACGAAGAGCATCAGCCTCTCGTTCTGCATGCGCCAAAATCTGGTCGCGCGTCTTGTACGCGCCACCCTTGGCAAGGCGATCGACGACAAAGCCGATTGCGATGCCAAAGACGCCGCACAAGGCGCCAATAACGTAGTTTTCCATGGACACGCCCACTTAATGTAAGACGGTTCCTGCCAGCGGCACACGATCAGAAAAATCAGCGCGAAACGCCCCAATGCGATAACGAAGATTGCATAGAGAAGTGTCGAACAGCAGACTTCCGTGACGACCGTTTCGACAACTGCAATTCGTATCTCTCCGCAAACTCGCGTGCCGGGACTAACATCCCGAGTGTCCGGCAAAACGCCGAACTCAACTGATACACAGCATCAATACACTCACAGCGGAGTCGATTCACCATCAACCGAATGGAAAGGATCACACCGACAATTTGCCGACACAATTTCCCAGCAGGTAACGAAAATCGGCCCATCTGCAAGGCAAACGCCAGGAACAGCAGGGTGAGAATGAGCAGAGACATTGTACGAAGGATTAGCAGAGAGACGAAATTGGTCGCAAGCTCGAAGTGACTGCTGAGAATAGCTAGTCTGTCTTTCTGAGGTTTGCGGCAGGATCCGAAGACCTTGATTCAAATTATCCAGCCAACCTGGCAGAGAAAACCCGCTTCCAGGACGGCAACCCCGTCATGCTATCAAAGCACTCGAAACGGTCAACCGGCCCGCCATCATCGGCCGGAAATCCCACGGAAACGCCTCGTGAACCAGGACACTGCCGACTTCTACCGCACATTAGCCCACGGCTTCGCCACGGCCGATTGCCGCATCGACGACGGGCTCTTGCTGGCCGTTTCCGGCGGTGCCGACAGCATTGCGCTGCTGTGCGGTACGATCTCGCTGTGGCCGAATCAGAAGCAAAAAATCGCTGTCGCCCATGTGAATCACGCTCTCCGCGGTACGGCCAGCGACGAAGACGCCGCCTTTGTGACCGATTTGGCAAGTCAATATGGGCTTCAATATGAATTGCTAACCGTGGAGCAGGGCAGCATCGAGAACGTCAGTAGTGGCTCTCTAGAGGCTGCGGCCCGCGACG
This sequence comes from uncultured Planctomycetaceae bacterium, assembly GCA_937919915.1. Classification (GTDB taxonomy): domain Bacteria; phylum Planctomycetota; class Planctomycetia; order Planctomycetales; family Planctomycetaceae; genus Fuerstiella. The sequence continues at coordinate 631 of CALFOL010000106.1, read as the reverse complement.
TGCGATATGAGTTCCTGAAAGCATCAGCCCGAAAACTGCAGCTGCGAAACGTCGTCACCGCGCACCACTTCGACGACCAGGCGGAAACTGTCGTGCACAACATCATCCGTGGAACAGGCCTGCGAGGACTCGCGGGGATGCAGTGTTCGCGACCACTGGCGGACGGAATCGAACTGGTTCGCCCCATGCTGAACCTTCGCCCATTCGCCATTCTGTCTTATCTGGCGGAATCCGATCAAGGTCATCGTGTGGATGCATCCAACACGGACACCGCGTTCACCAGAAACCGGATTCGCTCACAATTGCTGCCCCACTTGCGCGAGCACTTCAATTCGTCGGTCGATGATCACCTGGTGTCGCTGGCCAATCAGACGCAGGAAGCGCTCAGAATGCTGGACCTGTTTGCAGACCAGATCCTTTCCGAAGTGGTACTGGAACAGACGCCAGACATCTGCCGCATCGATCGCGGAAAATTCGCAAAGTGGCCGGAAGAAGTGCGGCGGCACTGCCTTGCACTGCTGTGGATTCGACAACAGTGGCCGCGCCAAAAAATGAACGCGCGAAGCTATACGAAATTGGCTACAGCAACCAACAGTAGCGAACTTCAACGAGGAGATCTCCCAGGAGGCGT
>CALFOL010000105.1 GCA_937919915.1 uncultured Planctomycetaceae bacterium | reverse complement strand
AAGGCGAACCGAGCAGTGTGAAAGTCAACGGTCGCGTGGACATGGAGCCAGCCTCGTTTGCAGCCTCGTTTGCAGTATCGTTTGCAGTATCGTTTGCAGTATCGTTTGCAGTATCGCTGGAAGAAAAAGACGCCACCGCTGACCACAAAGGCATCGCTGCCGTGTGGGCTCGATTGAAGATCAAGGACCTGATGAACCTTGCCACTCACGCCGATGACTCTGTTGAGCAACTTCATCAAACAGTGACACAAACAGCACTGGCGTACAATCTGATGAGTTCCTTCACTGCATTCGTTGCCGTGGATTCGATGACGAAGACCGAAGGCGATTTCGGCAGAACCGTGGCCCTACCAGTTCCAGTTCCCGATGGCGTGAAATACGAAACTACGGTTGGTGGTAAGAATTTGCGTCGGAATCCCAATCCCTGAACGGATGCACGGCGAACTTCGAATACTCAACGTGTGCAAGGAAGTTCCGGCAAATGAAACTGTCGCGTTGTTGCGTCATCCGTTACGGTTGATGCCGTGCAGCTAATCGTGCCGATCTTGCCTCGGTAATTCGACCGTAAACAGGCCAAACGCGATGAAGCGAGCCAATCGTTTGCGGACGAAGGCGAATCGCAGCAGCCAGGGTGTTGTGAATTTGGAATCGCCCTTCTATGCGGCTCGCACGATTCGCTTTTGCAGCACTCCCTGAAACCATTGCACCACGCGTGTCGGCCAGATTCGTTTCTTTTGCACCTTAGCTAGATGTGATTCGGTGAGCGAATTCTGCAGCAGCGCCGGGCCGACGATACCGGCCATCACGATGGCGGCCTGGATCGCATAGTTGATGCCAACACCGCCAACAGGCGACATCACGTGCGCCGCGTCACCGATCAGCAGCAGGTTTTGGTCGTACCATTTTGCGAGACGGCTTGATTCGACGTTCAGGACGGCCACATCTTTCCATTCGTTGATTGCCGACATGCCATCTTGGACTGCGGGAAGGATCGCCCCCACTTCGTTTTTGACGCCAACCAGTCCGTTAGCCTTGATGTCTCGGAATCTACCGTGCAGGAACACGAAGCCGATCTGCCATTCGTCCGTTCGTTCCAGGACAATCAGCAGATGTCCGCCGCCAACGTATCCGCCGGGCGAAATCCCGTCGCTGCTGTGCCGCGGTATAAGCACCCGCGCACAAGTAAACGCATATATCAATTTCAGGCCAATGCGTAACGCAAGGGCAGTTCGCAGGTTGTTATGTGCGAAAATATATAAGCGAATGCTTACGGAACCATAACACATCCATCGGGACGGACGTTTGTTTTGGGTGCAGCTCCATCAGTTTGCGGATGGTTGAATGACGTCCATCGGCAGCGATGATCAAATCGGCGACGACCGTATGAACGACTCCGTCTTCTTTGAATTCGATTCCGTAGCCGCGGCCGGTTGTTGTCAGGCCTGTGACTCGAGCACCCATGCGAATGCTGAACGTGTTGAACGCGCGGGCACGATCAACGATGAATTCCAGAAACTGACATTGCGGCATCATCGTGACATAGGGGAAACGGCTGCCGGTGTCTCGAAAATCGACGATCTGTTGAGTCACGCCGTTGGCGGTGAGCCCCAGCGTTTGCATTTTCGCGTGTGGCAGTTTCAGCAGTTCTTCGGCAAGTCCCATTTCGTCCAGGAGTTCCATGATTCCCGCATGAATCGTGTCGCCGCGAAAGTCGCGATCGAAATCGTGGTGAGCTTCCAGCAGCAGCACGCCCTGTCGAGCCAGCAGGTAGGCCGCAATGACTCCCGCGGGCCCCGCGCCGACGATGCCGTATGTGGTGTTGAAGTTGGCATCAGTCACGGCGTTAGAGCAGTTTACTTATTGTTGTGGACGGTACTCGCTCGCGGGAGCAGGCTGTCTTCGATCGAAACGCGTGCCCCGCGGCCACAACTCAGCGTAATACGCTGTAGTCTTCTGAAAATCAATGTTTGTGACTGGGGCTTCCAGCCGCAGTCTATACTTTCCCTACACAGACTGGGGCTGGAAGCCCCAGTCACGACCGAGATTTGCACGGCACACTGGGCGTGTACATGAATGTACCGTGAAACCGCTGCGGGAGGCTGAAATTGTTGTTGTGTTTGTTAGTATGTTGACAGCTTTGGCCTGCTGTTCAATCTGCTATTCAGGTAAATCAATATGCTCAGAACCTATCGCACTCAGCTTCTGTTTTCGCTGGCGATCTGCTGTTCCATGACAAACGGTGTTGTTGCCGCTGCAGAGCTCACAGACGCGAAAGCGATTTTGGAGCAGGGGAAGGTTCCCGCCGGGTTCTTTGTGCATCTGGGAGCTGGTGACGGTTTGCTGACTGCGGCGCTGCGGCAGAACGAACAAACGCAGGTGCATGGCCTCGAACGCGATGCTGCGAAAGTCGCGACGGCTCGTCACAAGCTTCACGACGCTGGTGTGTATGGCCAGGTTTCTGTGGTGCAGTTTTCGGGAAGCCTGTTGCCGTACGTTGATAACCTGGTGAACCTGTTCGTTGCGAATGCGAAGGATCTCGGTGAAGTCACGCAGGACGAAATTCTGCGAGTGCTGGTGCCCAAAGGTGTGGCGTTGTTGCTGAAGGATGATGGCAGCGTCGAACGCATCGTCAAGCCGCGGCCGGACAACATCGACGAATGGTCGCACTATCTGCACGATGCCAGCGGGAACTCGGTCGCTCACGATGACGTTGTCGGTCCGCCGCGACATTTGCAATGGGTCGGCAGTCCTCGCTGGGCGCGGCACCATGACCGTATGGCCAGCATGAGTGCTCTGGTTTCGACCGGCGGTCGCATGTTCTACATCATGGACGAAGGCAGCCGCATTTCGATTCAGCTGCCGCCGAAGTGGAAACTAGTCGCGCGTGATGCGTTTAACGGAACGATTTTGTGGAAACGTGACATGGCCAATTGGCAGAGTCACCTGTGGCCACTGAAGAGCGGTCCGACGCAGTTGTCGCGACGCCTGGTTTCGACCGAAGACACCGTGTTCGCCACGCTGAGCTACGACGCGCCTTTGACGGCTTTGGACGCAGTCACCGGAGAAACGCTGCGAACGTACGAGGGGACGGATGCGACGGAAGAGATTATTCACACCGACGGAATGCTGTTTCTGGTCGTGCGGAAAGGCAAGGCGGAACTGGCAGATTATGTACCGATAAATGGTCGCGTTGGTGACCAGGCAAAAGTTCGCGAACTGTTCTGGGACGAAGAACCTCGCGTCGTGATGGCGTTTGAAGCGGCGACTGGTAAGCAGCTGTGGGCGACGAAAACGAAAGTGTCGCCGCTGACTCTTTCTGCGAACGGCGGCAAGGTGTACTTCCACGACGGTGAGAAGGTGATCGCGCTGGATCAGAAAACGGGCGACGTCGCATGGAACAGTGAACCTGTGACGCGGCGCAAGTCGTTCACCTTTAACTTCGGTCCGCGAATGGTGGCCTATAACGACGTCGTTCTCTACGCGGGCGGCGATGGCAAGATGGTCAGCGTTGATGCGACCACCGGTAAAGAACTGTGGAACGCTCAGCATCCGAATTCCGGGTACCAGTCGCCGCAGGACTTGATGGTTCTGAAGGGGTTGGTCTGGTGTGCTCCCACAACATCCGGCAAAGACAGCGGCGTGTTCACCGGGCGAGATCCTCGCACGGGCGAAGTGCTGAAGGAGTTTTCTCCTGACGTCGATACGTATTGGTTTCACCATCGTTGCTACATCGCCAAAGCAACTGACAACTTCCTGATGCCATCGCGCACCGGAATCGAATTCGTCGATCCGGAAAAAGAGCACTGGGACATTCATCACTGGGTTCGTGGCGGTTGTTTGTACGGAGTGATGCCATGTAACGGACTGACATACGCTCCACCACATAACTGTGCCTGCTATCCGGAAGCCAAATTGTTTGGCTTCAACGCGCTGGCACCGTTCTCGCCGACGCGACCGATTCCGAAAGACGTTCCAGACGAGGGGCGTTTAGAAAAAGGTCCGGCGTTCGCGGCAGGTCTGGTCGACGTTGATCCCGAAGCCGATGACTGGG
>CALFOL010000104.1 GCA_937919915.1 uncultured Planctomycetaceae bacterium | reverse complement strand
GGCAGTCTCTTCGGCGACGACGACGGTGGCGAGATCACATTCGGTGGTTGGATCCAGATGGGGTACCACAGCGGTGTGACTCCTGCGGCAACAGCTCGCAATGACGCATCGTCTTTCAACAACCATCCTGATCGATTGAACCTCCATCAGGGCTGGTTGTACGCTGAAAAAGTTGCTGACGGCAGCGAAGGCCTCGACTGGGGCTTTCGCATGGACGCCATGTACGGGGTTGATGCCAGCGATACACAGGCATTCGGCAACCCTGCTGGCAGCTGGGACAATAGCGGCAGCTTCGGACGCGGCGGCGGATATGGCTTTGCCATTCCTCAGTTGTATGCTGAACTCGCTAAGGGCGACTGGAGCATCAAAGCTGGTCACTTCTACACCCTGATCGGGTACGAAGTTGTGACAGCTCCCGATAACTTCTTCTACAGCCACGCGTTGACAATGTTCAACAGCGAGCCGTTCACCCACACTGGCGTTTTGGCGACATATGCCGCTGGCGATGACACCACGATCTACGCTGGATGGACTGCTGGTTGGGACACTGGTTTCGACAGCCTTAACGGCGGTAGCAGCTTCCTCGGCGGTTTCAGCACTGCTGTTGGTGAGGATGCTACATTCACCTACATCGCAACCGCTGGTAACTTCGGCCTGCGATCTGGTGGAGCCAATGGCTACTCTCACAGCCTGTTGCTGGATATCGCTCTTAGCGACGACCTGAATCTGGTTCTGCAAAGTGACCTGGTTCGAGTTTCAGCGACTGGCGACGATGACCTAGGCGTCAACACCTACCTGATCAAGAGCATCAGCGACAAAGTTGGTATTGGTGCACGAACTGAGTGGTGGAAAAATGAAGGTGTTTCACAGTACGCAGCGACCTTCGGTTTGAACGTCAAGCCAATGGACAACCTGATCATTCGTCCGGAACTGCGTTACGACTGGGACGATCCCAACGTTGGTTCAGAAACCACCTTCGGAATCGACGCCATTCTGACATTCTAAGGGCTGAATGACTGACTGCTGCCTTCAGCAGCCTGTCGGTATTCCCTTCAGAAGAATATTCCGCGGCTGAGCAAAGTGCTCAGCCGCGGTTTTTTTGTGCCCTGCGAGTAAGTGGTGAAGGACTTCCGGATCGTCACCTGGTGTGCATTGGCATCGCCAAAGTCGCTTCGATTGCTATCCTTCCGACCTTCCCCGAAATGGTGGAAACGGTAGAAACGGTGGTTTGCGTAAACAGGCGAGAGTGAAGGCTGATGGAAAAAGCAGATGCGATCATCATTCGGCAGGCGGATTTCAGCGAATCCAGCCGAGTGGTGACGTTGTTCAGCAGAGAATTCGGAAAATTCGGCTGTCTGGCCAAAGGGGCGAAAAGACTGAAGGGCCCCTTCGATGCTGCTCTTGACCTGCTTTCAACTTGTCGAATAGTCTTTATTCGCAAGTCCTCGGGCGCTTTGGGAATCCTGACGCAGGCCACCCTGGTTCGACGATTTGCTCCCGTCCCAACCAATATCCATTCTTTATACGGCGGCTACTATGTTGCCGACCTGCTGTGCAAACTCACGGAAGACTTCGATCCGGACGCGCGAATTTTTGACGCGGCGGAGCGAGTCCTCAGCGAACTTTCGGATCCTGAAGCGGATCCCCCAACAGCAATTGTTCAATTTGAAATTACCTTGCTTCGACTTACGGGGCACTTTCCGGATCTGACAACCTGCAATGTTTGCGGTGAACCTGTGCAACTCACGGGGAAATTCGCACATTGGGTCAGTCAGGGCGGAGTGTTGTGTGTCACGTGTCGACGACCTGAATTTGAAGGCAAATCGATTTCTGCAGGCTCTTTGGCGATTCTCCAAAAACTTGCTGACGGTGAATCAAGCTTCGCAGCAAGAGTTCGTCTGAGTCGGGAACAGATCGCGGAATGTCACCAACTGAGTGTTTCAGTGATTACCAGTGTCCTGGGCAGGAAGCCTGGCACACTCCAGTATTTGAAATTCTAACGCGGGGCGGCCCGCCGAGAGCTGAGTCGAGCGTAAGCTCGGTAACGCTCTGTTGTCGCTCCCTGAAACAAACATTAGCGAACACATGACAAGCAGGACGCAACTTCGCCGAATGGAATCGGTGACTGCTGAACGGATTGAACTCCGCTCAACAGTCTCTGCTGTATTTCCTTGCGCCGCACGGTTGGCTGTCCTGATGGCCTGTGTGCTGCTTTGCACCGGCTGTCGCTCACTGCGACCATCTGATGGCGAAGGTCTGTTTGCCTCACGCGATCTCCTGAATACCGACAAAATCCGTGGACCGCTGGAACGCGCTTTTCACGACGAAGAAGATCCGTTGAAACAGGGGGAGAAATTCTCTGCAGCGGGTCGGCGACAGGTCGAAGTGGCTCGCAAACAATTCGATGATCGTGACTATCGTCACGCGCTGGCAAGCTATAAAAAAATCGCCAAAAAATACGCAGAATCTTCCATTGGCGAAGAAGCGTGGTTCCGTATTGGAGAATGCCACTTCGCGATGAAAGAGTATCCGAAGGCTCAGGATGCCTACGACAAACTGTTCGAAAGCTATCCTTCAACCAAACACGTGGCTAACGCCAGCCGACGTATGTTTGCGATTGCTCAGACCTGGCTGGAAGTTGCTGACCCCGAGACGCACTCACAGATTAAGACGGTCAGTGATTCGAAAGTGGTCAGTGAGGGCGTGTCGACGGCTGATGCCAATGCCGGGCTGACGGCGCGCTACGGCCTGCTGCCGAACTTTTTAGATGAAACCAGACCCCTGTTCGACACCAAGGGTCGAGCTCTGAATGCACTGAAATCGATCTGGCTGAATGATCCCACAGGCCCACTGGCTGATGATGCCTTGATGCTGACTGCGTCGTACTATTTACGTCAGGGGTCGAATCTGGAAGCCGATCGCTACTTCCAAATCCTGCGAGAAGAATATCCGGACAGCCCTCATGTTGAGCAGGCATTTGTGCTGGGTGCTCATGTGAAGCAGTTGTCTTATCAGGGGCCGTATTACGATGGCACAGCCCTGGTGGCGGCTGAGAACCTGAAGGAACGTAGTTTAAGCCTGTTTCCCGGATCTGAAGATCGTCAGCAGATTCGATCTGATCTGAATCGTATCCATTTGCTGAAAGCTCAGCGAAAATGGAAAGAAGTCGAGCTGTGGCAGAAAAAGGGCAATCCTGTTTCTGTGGCGATCGCCTGTCGGGGTGTGATTGAGGAGTTTCCGGAAACACGTTACGCCGATCAGGCACGTCAGGAACTGCGACGGATTGATCCCGCGACAGTTCGTCATCTGCCAGGGATGTCGGAATTCCTGAGCTCGCTGCCGGCGTCTGCTCCGTCTCAGTCTGCCGCTCCGGCATCCGGTGAGGCTACTTCTGACCGTCCGATTAAGTCTGTCGGTTTTCGACGGTTTCTTCCGTTTGGTTCCTGAGGACGAACTTTGTGATTTGCCCTCGCCGAATGGTTCCAATGGTGGCCCTCGCAGCTCTGCTGTCACTGGCGGGTTGCGGCTATACGTTCGGACCATCCACATTGCCGAGCGTGCGGACGATTCATGTGCCCGTTTTTCAGACAGACTCCTTTCGGCGAAACCTCGACTATCTGCTGACCGAAGCGGTGCAGAGCGAAATCAAAACACGGTCGGGCTATCGACTGGCTGATGCAAACACTGCCGACACGATTCTGGAAGGTCGCATTGTCGACATTCGCAAGAACCCGCTCAGCGAAACCCGGTTTGACGATCCACGCGAAGTGCAGCTGATGGTGGGTGTCCAGATTTCCTGGATTGATCGCCGCAATGGCCGTGTGTTGCAGCAGCAAACATTTCCGATCGGCGAGCAGCTGGCTCAGCATTCGTCGCAGGTCAGTTTTGCTCCGGAAGTCGGGCAGTCTCTGGCCACCGCCCAGCAGGAATCCGTGCAGCGTCTGGCAGCTCAGATCGTCGATCTCACAGAAATGCCCTGGTAACGCTGTGCGAGGGCGGCGATGTGCGAGGATCTTCTGGCCCCGCACACTGATGACCGAAGGCCTCCCCTGCACGCGCAGGTCTTGCTGTGGCGGTGGAGACCTACGGTCAGCTTCATGGGCGAGTTCAGGAGACAAGCGCCCTGCGCTCGCGACCTGTGCCCAGTACGGGCGTCCAGTCGGATGCTTCCTTTCATCACAGATTAACGATACTCTGCCAGCACACGTCACCGCCCGTCTCTCGCGTTTTTAAACGGTATGCCGAAGCAATATAACGACGACGACCAGCGAATGATTCGACTTCAGGAAGGAGATCCTGATGCGTTCGATGAAATCGTGGCTGCATGGCAGGGACCGCTTTACGGTTTCTTCTTCCGCCGCACTAGTGATGTTCAGCGGTCCGAAGACCTGGTGCAGGAATCGTTGCTGAGGTTATACCGCAAGTGCTGGAACTACGTGCCCACTGGCTGCTTTAAAGGTTGGGTGTTTCGCGTCGCAAACAATCTGTTGATCGATAGCGTTCGGAAGCGTTCGGGAGACGCACTGATCCGACCTGTGACCGTCGCTGCATCAGGCGATGGCGAAATGACGGATCTGTTGAATTTATTGCCCGACAATGTTGCCTCTGCTGAAAGCCGTGTCTCGCACCAGGAATTGAGCGAAATCGTCTCAGAACTTCTGGATGACCTTCCGGAAGAACAGCGTCAGACGTTTCTAATGCACCACTTTGATTCCCTGACGTTGGCGGAAGTGGCAGATGCGATGCACACCAGTTTGCCGACAGCCAAAAGCCGCTTGCGTCTGGCCAAAGAGAAACTTCGATACCAGCTGACCTGCCGTGGCCTGGCAGAAGAAGAAAATGTTCCTGAAATGAATTGATCCGCTGCCGAAAGTCCGTCGTTTGATGGAAATCTGTGGTTCGCCACAGGGCGAACGACATCACCTATTGGCCAATAATCCTGAAACCTGATGATCCTGTTGATCTGAATCTGCGTACCCAAGAGCGACAACTATGCCTTACTTCAGCCGTCTGACCGACATCGTGACCTGTAGTCTGACCGAAATTCTGGAAGCATCTGACGATCCGCACACCACGCTTAAGGAGGTGCTGGACGAGATGGAAGAGGGGCTGTCGAGTGCTCGTCGCGTGGCGAAGACGTCAGCCGCCAATCGCGACCGGATGCAGCAGGAAATTACTCAGCACACGAATCAGATGAACACCTGGCTGGAGTCGGCAAAGACCGCTTTGGTCGGGGGAGACGACGGGGCCGCTCGCGAAGCGTTGACTCGCAAGGTGGAAATCGAAGATCTGATCGACGGCCTGAAGCCCGAACTGGAAGCCGCCGATTCGACTCATCGAAACATGCTGCGAATCCAAAAAGCGCTCGAAGCTCGCTATTCAGAGGCCAGCCGACGCATGGCGGATCTGACCGGCGAACCCATGGGAATTCGTCAGGAATCCGAAACCGCCGTGCACGCAATTACGCAATCGCAGCAGGAGAAAAGCTGCGAAGTCGAAGCGGAACTCGAAGCGCTGAAAAAACAGCTCGGTGGTTCGTAAGGCTACGCTCCGGTCGCGACTGTTCCTGACGACAGCGTATTACGCTGACTTGTGGCCGCGGCGAACGATTCTCGACAGCAAATCGCGTGCTCCCACGAGCCTGATGCATCCACATGTTTAGGTTAGGTAAACCGCTCCTTAGTTTAGCAGACGTTTGTCGTGCCGGAGCAAGACCTACTCGTCTTCGTCGATATCGTCTTCGTCGATGTCGTCGTCGTCTTCACCTTCGACTTCTACGTTGCCGAAGGTTCCCCAGCCGTCCGCGTATCCGCCCATTGGTCGAGCGATTGCGTCCAGTTCCGACTGAGATGCCATGATGGCGTCGTATTCCAGCACCATTGCCTTGCGACAGGTGCATGTCCATGGCTCGGTGATTTCGTCTTCGACTTCCTCGTCGTCTGAACCATCGTCGAAGTCGATGAATGCTTCGTAGCCCAGTTCCACGGCGGCTTCAGCGATTTTTTCCGCTACTTCTTCGGTGGCTGCGGCCACGTGGAACTCAACGTCCATCGGCTGAGTCATATCGTGGCCGTCTTCTGCGATCATTCGCAGTACTTCGCCATCGAGGTCGTCGGGGTA
>CALFOL010000103.1 GCA_937919915.1 uncultured Planctomycetaceae bacterium | reverse complement strand
GAACCTTCGCGACAGTTCGTCCGCTTTCTCCTGGCCCGTCTTGACTTTGCCTTCAAACACCTTCAACTGACTTTCGTACGCTCGCTTTTCATTAGCGTACGATGCCATCGCCGTGTCGTATTCGGCCTGAGCCACTTGTTTCGGATCGACTTCCGGAGCCGCAGGCTTAACCGCTTCAGGGGCATCCTTCGCCACACCCTTAGTCTTTTCTTCCGCTGCCGTTTCATCTGGCTTGGCGGCAGGCTCTACCGGCTTCGTCGCTTCAGGTTCTACTTTAGCCTGCTCTTCCGTAACAGCTTTCTCTTCTACGGGCTCTGCTGTTTCTTCCTGAACAGGTTCCGCGTCTGTCTTCGCAGCCTCTGTTTCATCTGCCGTCTCAACAGCTTCGTCTTCTGACTGTTCTTCTGCCTTCGGAGCAGCTTCGACTTTGTCCGCTTCGGATGGCGGGGCGTCTGCCGCCGCAGGCTCTTCCTTCGCAGGAGCCGCCTCTTCCGCAGGAGGCTGTTCTTTGGCAGGAGCCGCGTCTTCAGCTTTCGATTCCTGCAGGATCTCTGGCTTCACAGGTTCAACTGGTGCGACTGGTTTTTCGCCCAGCAACTCTTCGTTGAAGCCTGCCTTCAAAAACAGATATCTGCGTGGGCCGCCTTTGTCGTCGGTCTTATCTTCCTCTTTCGCCTCCGCGTCTTCAGCTGCTTCATCTTTGCCCAGTTCAACGTCGATGTCTTTGCCGTTTCCGCGAGCAATCTCACCGAAGTAGAGCGAATACTCAACACCGTTACTTAGGCCTGCGATCATGTCGCCTTCGTTTGCGTACAGACGCTTTTCACCGTTTGCGTTACCACCGTAAAAGAATCCTCGAGCGGACATCTCACGGTCCAATGCTTGCTGTTGCAGTTGCTTCAGTTGTGGTGGCAGACGCAGGTTACCGCTCATTCCTTCCGGTTTTGGCAGTACGTCGACGATCTTCAACGAGTCGAGATTCGTGACCAGAGAGGTAATCGGGCTGTTGTCGAGTTCTTCTTGATCCGCATCAAGCCCCTGCAACTGCCAATTGCCCGTGGTCTTTAGGTCAGCCTTGACAAAATCCAGTTTCTCTTTGCCTTCAACAGTGCCCTGTTCTTCGTTGATTGAGTAGTTATCCAGCGTCACCTTTACTACATCGCTGGCAGACAACTTCAGCAGATCAGGCTCAATCCAATCGCTGAACTTCGCTGAAAGATCGACTTCCATTTCTGCGATATAGGTGTTGTCGTTGTCCGGCTCACGCACAAAGTAGTGGCCGCTGCGGCCTTCAACTTTTTCACCGATAATCAAATCAACCAGTGGATTGCCACTGCCATCAGCCAGTGTCAGACGAGTCCCACGTTCCTTTGCGGTGCCCAGTCCTTCGGCGGAAGGATCGACAACACCGAATCGTTTCCAATCACCTTCCAGACGACTTTGGATAGCCGCCTTCTTAACGCCCATCAGCGAAGTGGCTGTCTTAGCCAGTTTGTCTTTCGCCTCGGCGGGATAATTATCGTGCGATGGAATGACCCACAGCCCTTTTTCGTCCTGCTTGACGGAGAACTCGACAACATCTTTGACCTCGTCGTCATAGTCAATCACCTTCAGGCTTTTGGCTTTGGCAGTAACTTCATCGAAGCCTGCGAAAAATTCCTGGCCGATGTCACCAAATCCTGCGACGGACGACGGCTGAGAAGCCGACCAGCCGCCCCAAGCGATAAGTGCAGAGACGACCGCAACGCCAACGAAGGTCAATGTTCGTGAAGAAGAATTCATGATTCAACCCGTTCTCAAATCGCTGAGAGAGCTCTATAGGATGGTGTTTTGAACTAAGAGTGAAACGTCAGCACAGTTAACAACGGTGACTAACGACGACGACGCTCCGGAGTGATTGACTGTTTCTCTGACAGGTTTCGCAATACCAGAAACAGCAGGCCAAAGCAGATCGGCAGAAAGGCTGGTGCGATCCACGCGAAAAGGCGAACACGATCTTCGATGCGACTGACTTCGCGATTCATTTCCAGGCCTGCCTGACGAATACGCTTGTTCTTTTCTTTTTCAAGGTCTTTCTGCTCTGCAATGATTTTGCGATTCACCTGCTCTTCCTTTTGAGCCAGTAACTGCTCTTTGCTGGAAAGGTCAAGATCGTCGCGTTCCTGCAGAGTTTTTAGTTCCTTCTGAAGTTCTTTTTTCGCGGCGGCCAGACGTTCATCCGTCTTCTCTTCCGCATCTTTTTCTTCCTCACTCAACGTCTTGCGAAGCACGCGAGACTGGTTTTCGATGTACTTCAGCGTTCGCATGGCTGGTCGGCGAGACCGCAGTGCGATGTACATTTCGTCCCCAACCAGTGCATCAACGGCGTTCAATACGAAGGTGACGTTATCGAATTCGATGTCGAGCGACTGTTGACGACGCAGTGCAAAGAACTGGTCGCCGATAACGTCGGCGTCTGAACAGAAGATCACGTTCGTCGGTTTGTCTTCTGACGTGTTTTTGATGTGAGCGGCGATGACATGCGAGAACTGATCGTTCGTGTATTTGATTTCTCTCTGATCCTGCACTTGAACGGGCGGGCCGCCCATGAAAGCATTACCTTGACGGGTAAACTCATCCCACTCCAGACGGCCGGAGGTTCCGCTGGTCTGCAGCAATGGAGTGAAGGAATATCCGTCCTTCATTTTAGATTGGCTGGGCCCCTTAATCGATCCAGGGAACATGCAAACCAAGTCCTGCAGAGCTGATGTCACCGGGCTTTCGTTGCTGAACGCTGCCGTCGGATTGCCGGAACGTGAGACAAAGAAAATTTCCGGACGAAGATGTGAAAACTCAGCATGTGGGTTAATTCGGTCGTACACAACCGAGCCATTTTCCCACTGAGCATTCAGCCAACCCATCAGTGAGGTCAATGCACCGCCGTCCCCTTTGGGCTCTGGTTGCTGCTGCTGGCCAAACATGCCCGCCATCGGGCCACCTGGTGCTGGCTTCGGTAGTCGTGGTGCAAGTTGCGGGTTGAATGCCGGGAAAATGTCATCGAAGACCAGAACCGGTTTGCCAGACTCCACGTATTCCATGAAGTTCTCAGTCTCTGGCTGAGTCAGCGAGGACGGCATAACCGCCAGCAGCAGGTCAAAGTTCTCTGCTGGTTTATCTTTGTCGTCGTCAGAACCGTCCTCTGACTTTTCTGACGTTTCTGCTGCCAGGATCTTCATCGAAGGATTGACGTTAATGACTTTGTACTGCTTGCGAAGCTCTGTCACGATTTCCCAGGCACGTCCCCCCATGCCACCCATCACGTTGGCATCTGTCTGCAGAACCCCCACCGTCATACGTTTTGTCTGCGACACAGTTCGCACTGATCGCGTGAGTTCATATTCGATCGGAATACCTTTATCGAAGAACGGAATTTCGACGTTGTCCGTTGAGCTCTGAATCACAGCTCCCAGGAAGACTTCTGATTCTTCCAGCTTGCCGTCCTGTTCGAACTGAACTCGCACCGGCTCAATACCCAACGCTCGTGCCTGTTCGGCTTCTTCACTAAACGGAGCGACTTCAACCTGACGGTGTTCGATTTTCGCGCCACCGCGAAGATCGAATTCCCGCAGCAGCCCCAGCAACTGTCGGCGTGTTTCGCTGTAATTGCGAGGCAGATCCGGGCTGACAAATGACTGGATGATAATCTGCTGATCATCGTCAATATTTTTAATAGTGTCGTATGTTGCGTCCGACAGCGAAAACAGGTTTTCGGCCGTCAGGTCCGCTCGGGCAGGCCACAAGTTTGTCAGCACAAGCCCACTGATGAAGATCACTCCCAGGCACGCCGCTCGGACTGTATATTGCAGTCCATTCCCAATACCGCTGGCAGCAGGCCAACGTCGCTTCGAGATCACCACGATGTTCAGGTACAAAGCAAACGCGGTGAGAAATACGAAGTAGCAAACACTTGAGAATGGCACGACTCCACGTCCAAAGTCACTCAACTGTTGTTGCAGGCTGAGTCCTTCGATGGCAGCCCGCAGCGTATGGTGCGGCCCCGCGGATCCGACGACCCCTAAACACCATTCGACGATACCGTACGCTTTGCCGATAAAGACCGGCACACAGCAGAACACGACACCCAAAACGAACGCCACGGTTCCATTGCTGGTCAATGCAGACGCCAGCATCCCGACAGCCAGCAGAGCCGCTCCAGACAACCAGTAACCGACGTATGTGCTGACCAGCAGACCGCTGTCCGGAGACCCCAGAAACGACAACAGCACAACATTGACCAGCGAAAACAGAATACTGACTGTGTAAACACCCAGTACTGCCAGGTACTTGCCAGCCAGAATTTCGCCTTCGGTGGCTGGCAGAGTGAACAACAGTTCGTCCGTGCCCAGCTTCTTTTCGTCAGACCACGTCGTCATCGTGATCGCAGGAATTAGAAACAGCAGCAGCATGGGGAACCATTGGCTGAGCTGATCCAGATTCGCCTGATTAGCAGCAAAGAACTGACTATCTGTGAACGCCATCACCGACGCGCCAACGCAGAAGACGACGATGAACAGATAGCCCAGAATGCTGGAAAAATAGCTGGCAAAGTTGCGTTTGGTAACAGCCAGAATCACGTTTGCGCGAAACATGGTGTGAGGACGCCTATTTAGTTTTGAGGATTGAATTTTAAGTTTTACGACCAGTCACGACTGAGGCTTTCGACCTCAGTCCTGTTTCCGGTGGCAGCAGAAAGCTGACCACGTCGGAAACTCACGCACCGCTGGTGAGGGAGCGGAACTTCTCTTCCATTTCGACTTCGTTACTGCCCAGGTCCGTCGTCGGCCCGTCAAACACGATTTTTCCGTGGTTGATCATGACCACTCGCGGGCAGATGGCTCGCACTTCCTGCAAAATGTGTGTCGACAACAAAATGGTTTTCGTCAGCGCGAGTTCGGTGATCAGTTCTCGTACGCCGTGTACCTGATTGGGATCCAGACCGCTGGTCGGTTCGTCCAGAATCAGCACTTCCGGGTCATGCAACATCGCGTGAGCCATACCGACCCGTTGTCGAAAACCGCGAGACAGCTTAGAAATCGGCTTCCGCCAGACGTCATTCAGCGAACATTTGTCGGCCACCCAGGCCAGGCGATCGCTGAGCGTTGAACCTGTCACCCCGCGAACAGCACCGATATACTTCAACATGCCTTCGGGCGTCATTTCGGTGTACAGCGGACCGTTTTCCGGCAAGTAGCCCAGCTTCTCGCTGGCCTTGATCCGGTCTTCAGCCACATTGCAGCCGCTTAGAAACGCTTCGCCCCGACTCGGTGACAGGTAACCTGCCAGCAATTTCATGGTTGTGCTTTTTCCGGCACCGTTGGGGCCCAGAAAAGCACAGACCTGGCCGCGAGACACAGAAAACGTGACGTCATGCGTAGCCGCAAACTCGCCGTAGTACTTGCTGAGGCCCTTGGCCTCAATCATCACGTCGGTGCTGGAATTCAGCTCCGAACCGGTACTCGGCCCAGACACTTCTGAGACAGAACTCATGGCGTAATACTCGAACTGTGAGGATGATGTGTCGAAACGAACGAGCGGAAACGACTTAACGTTCCTGCCCGCCAATGACTTTCAGGCGGGGCCGGAATTCGACACGCGAACTCCAGTGATGTTGTGGTGTCCGACGCAAGTCAGATGGACCTGCTCTCGCAGGCACCACAGCCGGTTTCAAACTGCCGGAACGGCAGCAGAAAGTGCAGCTTACCCAGCCAGCAAACGGTATTCCAATTAACAGACCGCTTTTTGGTCCAGATTTCCCGGTGGTTCGTTGTTGCCGCCCCTGAGCCCTTCCGGAAACAAATTCTGAAATTTTCGAAGCAGAACAACCCCTCAGCCTGTCACCACGAACGCCCAGCCATCACTCTGCCAGCGAACAGTCATAAGAACGCGCAAACACATAACAATTTTCAGCAAAAGACAACGCAATGCCTCTTCTTGGAGTCAACATCGATCACGTGGCTACCGTGCGACAGGCTCGCCGGACCATTGAACCTGACCCCGTCCACGCCGCCGTTCTGGCAGAAATGGGAGGAGCCGACGGAATTACGGTGCACTTGCGCGAAGACCGGCGGCATATTCAGGACCGTGACGTGCGGCTGCTGCGTCAGATGATCCGGGTGAAACTGAATCTGGAAATGGCAGTCTCGCAGGAAATCGTCGATTTCGCCCTGGATGTTCTCCCGGATATGGCGACTCTCGTGCCAGAAAAACGTGAAGAGGTCACTACAGAAGGCGGATTGGATGTGGCCGGCCAGCAAGGTCGCGTCCAGGAATGTGTGCATCAATTGCAGCAAAGTGGCATTGCCTGCAGCCTGTTCATCGATCCGAATGTGCGCCAGGTTGCCGCGTCCGCCGACATTGGCGTTGAAGCAGTTGAACTGCACACCGGAGCCTACGCTGATGCGACAACAAGTGCGGCCGCGAATGCCGAGTTCGATCGCATTGTCGAAGCCTCGCAGTTTGCCGTCAGCCGTGGTTTGATATTAAACATGGGCCACGGTTTGACCTATCGTAACGTCCGGAAGATCGCGGCGATCGACGGAGTCAACGAACTTAACATCGGCCACAGCATCATCAGTCATGCCGTCATGGTAGGACTCGAACGCGCTGTTCGAGAAATGAAAGCACTGCTGACGTAGCGAAGCCGAGTGATTCGTAAAACGCAACAACTTCCGCGTTTTCTGCACGAACCTGCAGATTAAGTTTCGGACAACCGAGTCTCTCCAGCGACGCCTCTACATGACGAACAAGTCGAGTGCCGAGCCCCTGCCGTCGGTTTCCAGGAGTTACGGCAAGCGAATACAGCCAACCGCGATGACCATCGTAGCCGGCGATCACTGCGCCTGCGATTGTACCCGCATCAGCGGCGACGAAGAACAGTGAGTCAGCGGCAAGTACCTTGCGTTCGATTGCACCATTCGGTTCATTGTGCCCCGTGGAGTTCGGAAAGACGGTGTCCCAAAGAGCGACGAGTTGATCACGGTCTTCAGATCGGTAGGTGCGAATTTCCATGCGATCACCAGGTAAGGGGTTACAACACGGCCGTATCAATAGTACACGCATTCCGAATCAAGAGCCGTCCTGCGGAAACTATTTCGACACTGTTTCTGAGTGCACTGCGAATCGTTCCATCGCAGATCTTTGGCTCTCGAGTTTAGCGTGGTTTACGAAACAATGTAGCGAAACTCGTCAAGAGTTTCGGCCAGAGCCACAGGGGACGCCGAAAGTCCTGACGACTTTCGCGAACTCATTTTGTAGACCCCGCTAACACTCGTAAAAAAATGCGATCATCGTACATACCGCGATGACGGCGGAAATGACAACCACATTGTTCAGCAGCGTGCCGACGGGTGTGGCAACAGATCCTGGCATATTGGTTTAGTTGTATTTTGGGTTGCTG
>CALFOL010000102.1 GCA_937919915.1 uncultured Planctomycetaceae bacterium | reverse complement strand
GATCGCGTGCGGATCTCGCTGGGCGGTCAGCCGATTGTCGACTTCGTCTTTCGCGATGAAGAGATTCAGCGACCGTATTTTGCTAACGCGCGACTGACGAATGGCATGCAGGTCACTCGCAATCATCCGCCGATCAAGGATGTCGACGCGGTCGACCACGACACCATGCACCCCGGCATCTGGCTCGGCTTCGGTGACATCAGCGGGCAGGACTTTTGGCGCAATAAAGCCACGATGGAACATCTTCGGTTCGTGCTGGCACCAACAACTTCCGACGGACGACTACGATTTGTGACCGAGTGCCGTCTGAAGACCAATAGCGGCGAGCCGCTCTGTCTGTTGACGAATGACTTCACGTTGAGCGCGCGACCAAATGGCTGGCTGCTGGTGTGGAGCGCCGAGTTCCACGCCGATCAGCGTGAGATCGTGTTCGGCGATCAGGAAGAGATGGGGTTCGGAGCCCGAGTGGCGACTTCTTTCACCGAGAAGAACGGCGGAATGATCCGCAGTTCGACCGGCAGGAAGTCGGCCAAAGCAACATGGGGCCATCCAGCCCAGTGGTGTGACTACTCAGGCACCGAGCCGCAATCCGGCGGCATCCTGCTGATGGCCAGCGACAAGAACTTCCGCGAAAGCTGGTGGCACAACCGAGACTACGGAGTCTTCGTCGCGAATCCCTTCGGACGGGAAGCGATGAAACAGGGTGCCCGCAGTGCGTTCACAGTCGCGAAGGGCGACACCTTTCGACTGAGCTTCGGTGCTCTGGTGCACGACGGATTCGACTACAATCCGGACAGCGAGTACGAGAAATTTTTAGAGCGTCTCAAGTAGTGGATCTCGCCAGAGATCCCTGTCGTTGAAAAACGGTCAAGACGGGAATTCTGGCGAATCCCACTACGAGGATATTGTCAAGACGGGAATTCTGGCGAATCCCACTACGAAGGATATTGCTTCCAACCATGAAAAAAGTTTTCAGCACCCTTGCCGCATTGTTCGTTATTTCAATTACACAACTGCAGGCGGGTGGGCCTCAGCCGAACGTCCTGTTCATCGCGGTCGACGATCTGCGTACGTCGCTCGGCTGCTATGGCGATACGTTGGTCAAATCGCCGAACATCGATCGCTTTGCCACTACGGCCCGTCGCTTTGAGCATGCCTACACCCAGCAAGCCGTCTGCGGCCCATCGCGTACGTCGCTGCTGACCGGACGATTGCCGGACAACACGCGCGTGTGGCACAACCGAAATCTCTTTCGCGACGCGGAGCCGGACATCGTCACACTGCCGCAGCTCTTCAAGAACCACGGCTATCACACCGTATCGCTTGGCAAAATCTTTAGCGGCAACGAACGCGAACTCGATCCCGACTCATGGACGGAGCCGGAAATTCTGAAGCAGAAGGGCTGGAGAAACTCCGCCCTCGGTGATTCGGACGGCGAGGGAAAGGGGGCTGCCTGGGAGGCGGCCGACGTGCCGGATGAAGGCTACACAGATGGCAAACTGGCCAGTCGTGCGGTTGAAAAGCTCACCAACCTCAAGAGCGCCGGCCAGCCGTTCTTTCTTGCGGTAGGCTTCTTCAAGCCACACCTGCCGTTCAATGCCCCGAAACGTTATTGGGAGCTCTACGATTCCGTGACTTTCGACCTGAACGACGATGGCCAGCGGGTGAAAGGCATCTCTGAGTACGCGCACCACAGCCATCGCGAACTCGGAGGGTACCGCGACATACCGAAGGACGAGCACCTCCATACCGCCACCACCCGCAAGTTGCGTCACGGTTACCACGCTTGCGTGAGTTACACCGATGCACAAATCGGGAAATTGCTCGCCGCGCTCGATCAGCTTGGCCTCGCGCAAAATACCATCGTCGTGCTGTGGGGGGATCATGGCTGGTCGCTTGGTGAGAAGGACCGCTGGTGTAAAGGCACCAACTTCGAACGCGATACCCGCGTGCCGCTGCTCATCCGCACGCCCGGTCTCAAGGCCCCCGGAGCTGCCGCAGCGGGTCTGGTGGAAGTGGTGGACCTGTATCCCACACTCGCCGAACTCGCCTCGCTGCCCGCGCCGCAGGGGCTCGATGGCCACAGCCTCGTTGCGATGCTCACTGATCCTCAATCGCCTGGCCGTGAGGCGGTCCTCAGTCAGTTCGCCCGTCCGTTCAGTGCGAATACCCCCGAGTTCATGGGCTACTCCCTGCGCACCGCGACTCATCGCTATACTCGTTGGATCGATTGGCAATCACGCCAGACCGTTGCTGAGGAACTCTATGACTACGGCACCGGCCCCAGCACCAGCCGCGAAGGCGCGTTCTGGATCGAACAGGAAAACATCGCCCCGCATCCAGAACAGTCTGCCACGCGCCAGAACTTGAGCCAGCAACTCGATCAGATGCTTGCTCGACGCATCAAGGCGAAACCTAACGACGGAGCAACGGTCAACAAAAAGCGGAAGAAGAAGCAACCATGAAGCCCTTACCCATCCTTCTCATTGTCTGGCTATTCGCACCGCTGGCTGCTCTGCACGCAGCTGAACCTCCGACGTCCATTCACGAGACCTTCAACACCAAGTTCGATGCCACGCGCTTCCTCACGTCGATTCCGAACAAGAACACCGAGGTGCGCGATGGCGTTTTGTGGACGCGCGGATCAAGCGGTGGCAAATACCCTCCGATGGTGTATCTCCCGGTGCAGGGCAAAGACCTGACGATCTTGTTTCGCTATTGCCATCTCGCCGTCGGTGGCTGGCTCTGGTTCTTCGTTGATGGCGATGATGGTTTCGGCAGCGTTGACCACATGCTGCGCGTGAAACTACTGCGTCACGGCGTGCAGTTGCAGGTCGATGCACACTCGAAAGATGCGGACCATCCGATGCGGCAAAACACCGGCCGTCCGGCTGACCCGAAAAGCGGCGCTTACCGGCTGAATGAGTTTCTGCCGCTCGAAAAAGTCGATCTGACTGCCAACAACTGGCGCGAGGTGAAACTCATCTTCCGCGGCGAGGAGGTTATCATCACCGTGGATGCCGAAACGTGGTCCAGGACGCTCAAGCGAGCTAATTTCGACGCTGCCAAACGCAAACTCCTCTGGATGCAGAACGGCGGCAACCAAGGCATCGAAATCGATGACATTCATATAACGCCCACCGTCACCCAGCCCTGAATGTTTTTCAATGAAACCCTTCCTCACGCTCCTCACCGCTCTGCTACTCGCGTTGCTGGCTGTGCTGCACGCAGACGATGCGTCGTCAACGCAAAACGCAGACAGCCCCCTCATGCTCGCCGGAGACTGGGTACCGGAGGATCCGCACCAGATCGACTACGAGAAACTCCCGCGCGTCAAAGCCGAACACACCATCATCAGTGACGTCCGCGACCACGCTGGCACTCGTGTTCATCAGCACGCTTACCTGGCCCATCATGACGGTCGCTTCTGGGCGATGTGGAGCGATGGTCCGGGAGGGCCGAGGACCGGCGTTACTGCCGAGCAGCACCGCAACATCGTGCCCGCTCACGATATGCCGGGTACTCGCAATTCCTTTGCCACGAGCCAGGATGGTTTGCATTGGAGCAAACCTGCCGATCTGACCGGTCCGCCGAGGAAAAAGGGCTTTGGCTGGATCGCCCGCGGTTTGTGGGAACGTGACGGCCAGCTTCTCGCTCTCGCCAGCCATTTCAACGCACCGGGGTACGATGGTCCTGGGCTGAGCCTGGAAGCCTTTCGTTGGGAAGGCACGAAATGGGTCGCCCACGGCACGGTCCTGGACGACTCGATGAACAACTTTCCCCCAAAACGTCTTCCGTCGGGGGAATGGATGATGACGCGTCGCGATCATCAGAGACAGGTCTCCGTCATGATCGGCGGCACGAAGGCCTTTAATGACTGGCGCATCAATCCGCTTGCTGCATACGACGCGGGCGGCCGCCCCGAGGAGCCATACTGGTACATCCTCCCCGATGAGAAAACGATCGTCGGCCTGATTCGTGACAATGGCGGCTCGAAGTTCCTGCTTCGCACGTTCTCACATGACAACGGCCAGACCTGGAGCAAGATTCACCGCACGAACTTCCCGGACGCCACCAGCAAGTTCTTCGTGCATCGCACCAGTCGCGGTTATTACGTGATGGTGTCCAACTCGAATCCTCGCCGGCGCGATCCGCTCACGCTTGCAATCAGTCAGGACGGCGTCGTTTTCACAAAGCTATTCTGGCTGATTGGCGGACGTCACGTCGACTATCCCCACATCATCGAGCATGACGGACACCTGCTGATCGCGTTCTCCGGCGCCAAGCAGACGATGGAAGTTATGAAGGTGTCGCTGGACGAACTGGAGCGTCTGGCAATGCCCGAGTCGGTTGAACTCGACCCACACCTTCCGCCAGTCAAGAAGACTCCCCAGCAACCGCCGCGACAGACGCACTGGATCGACCTTGGGGACGAAGGGAAGACGCTTTACGCCGCCGCGGATCTGGTCGTTCCTGAACTCGGCCAACGAGCTTCGTTTTCACTGGCCACCGCCAGCGGCACGGAACGTGTTGTGATTGGAATCGACGAGCAATGTCGTCTGACCGCGCGACTCTACAAGGAGACGGCGACTGGTCTGGCGCTGGAGCCCGGCAGTCGGCATTCCGTTCTGGTCCGGCTTCACAGCCATCGCGAGAAACCGGACGAGCTGTTCGTCGGGCTCGGATCAAAAGGCAAGATTCCCGCCGAACCGGAACAGTGGACGTTGACCAACACGCAAGGGAGCAGCGATGCCAACCTGTCCCGCGTGATTCTGCACAGTGACGCCGACGATTCCGTCGGATTCAAGAATGTCCGCGTCACGCCAACTCGCGAAGCTCTGGCGAATGCAAAAGTCATCGCTGGGGAAGCGGAAGACGCGGATGTTGTCGTTTATGGCGGCACACCTGGCGGTCTCGCGTCGGCTCTTGCCGCTGCGCGCCTAGGTAGTCGAGTGATTCTCGTGGAACCGAACCTTCACATTGGCGGAATGACCACCAGCGGGCTTGGAAAAAGCGACATCGAGAACCGCGCGATGATCGGCGGTATTTTCCGAGAGTTTGTAAACGCGCAGCTCCAACACTACCTCAAGACTTACGGTCCCGAACACGAGAACATCAAACTCTGTCGCGACGGTTATTACTCCGAGCCTTCCGTTTCTGAAGCTGTTTTCGAGGCGATGCTGGCTAATGAGAGTGACCGCATCACCGTGCTGAAACGCTGGCATCTCGCCGACGCCCACACGTCGGATGACACGCTCAAATCGATCACGATCCTGCGAAAAGAGGACGGCTCATCGCGGCGGATCCAGGGCAAGGTCTTTATCGATGCCACCTACGAAGGCGACCTTTACGCCGCCGCTGGAGCCGCATACCGACTCGGCCGTGAGTCGCGTGACGATTTCGATGAACCTCATGCGGGCGTAATCTATTTCGATTACCAGGAAAAGAAGTTTCTGCCGGGCACGACCGGCGAATCCAGCAAGGACCTGCCGGCGTTCACCTATCGGCTCTGCCTGACCAAAGATCCGCAGAACAGCCACAAGCTCACCCAACCGCCACCGGGTTATGACCGCAGAGTTTATCTCGGCTACTTCGACGATCTGAAAGCCGGGCGTCTCTCGGGGCCCAAGGTTCTTAAACCCGGCCGCGGCTATAACCCGCTGCATTTCGACACGCTGGTTCGCGCCCTTTCGGTCACCGATATCCCGAACAAGAAAACCGACGTCAACATGAATCCTCGCCCGCTCGGTTTCCCGTTTACCGAGGAGAATCGCGGCTACATCGAAGGCGACGAAGCGACCCGGGACAAGATCCGCGCGCGAATCCGGAACCTGACCCTCGGCCTGATTTGGTTTCTCCAGAACGACTCTGAAGTCCCCGTGGAGCATCGAAAGCTTGCCAACGAATTACATTTTCCAAAGGACGAATTCACGGACGACGAAAAACATTTTCCTTTCCAACTCTATGTGCGTGAAGGACGGCGTCTGGTCGGGGAGATCACACTGACCGAACATCACATCACCGGCAAAGGCGAGGCGATCACGCATCATCCCGATACGATCGCCATCGGTGAGTTTCCGATCGACAGTTTTCCCTGTCGCAAACGCCAACCCGGCGACACAGTTGTGCTGGAGGGCTACCTCGGCATGTTGGATCACATCACCCGGCCCTACGAGATTCCCTACCGCGTCATGATCCCGAAGAAGATCGACGGGCTCATTGTTCCCGTCGCGGCCAGCACCACTCACGTCGCGTTTTCCAGCATTCGGATGGAACCCACCTGGATGGCTCTCGGTCAGGCCGCCGGAACCGCCGCTCATTTTGCCATCCAAGAAAACGTCCAACCGCGGGATGTCCCCCTCAAACCACTACGGGCGACCCTCCGCGAAAACGGTCAGGTCATCAGTCACGCCGCGCTTTGACGTCAATCCGCGACGGAAACACGCTCCGCGCAGTATCCGTGATGAGTCAGTTTGCTCTTTCCGTCAGTCTCGTAACATGTTACGAGACATGTATCGGTTCCGTTCCTTACTGCGTAAACAGCGATGAATGCCACATTCGCCGAACAGGCTTACGACCACATTGTCACTCAACTCCTGCGCCGTGATCTGCGTCCGGGCGATCTGCTGGATCGCAAGCAGATCGCCGAGGATCTCGGCATTAGCCTGATTCCGGTATCGGATGCCGTGCAGCGATTGACGCTCGAAGGGTTTCTAACGACCCGTCGGCGGCAAGGCACCTTCGTGCGTCCGCCAAGCATTGAGGATGTGCGGGGACAATTTCTGCTTCGGGAGGCGTTGGAGTGCCAGAGCGCGCGTCTTTACCGCGGTGAGAAGCTTCGCAAGACGCTGCCCCGTCTACGCAAGTTGGCCCGAGCCGCTGACAAGGCGGCCGATGCCGGTCGTCAGCTATGGACCGAAGATTTCGCGTTTCATCAGGCGCTGGTGGCCTTGACGGAGTGTGATGCTCTGGTGTCGTGCTTTGAGCGTGTCGTCAATCTCAGCCTGTTTCACCAGACCGCATTGATCAGTCCGATGCAGCAAACAACCTACGACCGGCACTCAGAATTGCTCGACGATTTATGCGACGCGTCTGTCGAAGACGCTGAATCCCGAATCCGCGAACACCTGCGAAGTGGAAAAGAGACGTTGTTCAAAGATCAACCCGCAATTGTCTGAGAACACGAAAATGGGAGTTCTGGCGAACTCCACAACGAATCATTGTTCGCATGACATAAAGCCCTTAACTGAATCGCTGAAATGAAAACACTCCTTCAATCGCTACTCCTGTTCAGTCTGTGCTGTGCATCCGCATCCGCCGTCGAAAAGACCGATCTCTTTGAAGCGGGAAAAGAGGGGTACGCGCTCTATCGCATTCCCGGCATCGTGGTAACCAAACAGGGAACGATTCTGGCTTATTGTGAGGCGCGCA
>CALFOL010000101.1 GCA_937919915.1 uncultured Planctomycetaceae bacterium | reverse complement strand
CGAATCTCAAAGCCACGTCCAAAGAGGAAGTGATTCGAGAAATGGTGGCGAGTCTGAAGACGACCGGCACTATCAAAGCGGAAGACGAAGACGCCGTTGTCGCCGCAATTCTGAAACGCGAAGAGTTGGGTTCAACAGGAATTGGAAATGGCGTAGCCGTTCCACACACAAAGCATCCATCAGCTGAAGAGCTGGTCGCAACGGTTGCCATCTCCCGCACTGGTGTCGACTTCTCAAGCCTTGACGGGGAAGACGTTTTCATTCTGTTCCTGTTGGTTTCTCCTCCGGATCGCCCCGGCGACCACCTTCGTGGTCTGGAGAACATTTCGCGACATCTTCGCAGCCAGGATTTCTGTAACTTCCTGAAACAGTCCATGACTGAGAAGGATGTCTGGGAACTGCTGTCTGAAGCGGACAATAGTGACGCAGAAGAAGCCTGAAACGACTACAGGAGGCAGGGATGGATGAAAGTGTTACAACGCGGCGTATCGTGAAGTTGGCACACCGAAATGGTCTGCACTTGACGCCGATTCAGCTATTGGTGAAAGCTGTTTCTGATCACTCGGCGGTTGTGAGAGTTCATTTCGGTGGCAAGTCGGCTAATGCCAGGTCCGCGATGGAGTTGATGCTGCTGGGTGCAACATTCGGGGCAAATCTTGACCTCGACGCCAGCGGCGTGGACGCCGAATCGGCGTTATCCGCGGCGGAAGCCGTGCTTAGCGCAACAGGTGACTAGGTATGGGCTCGACA
Source organism: uncultured Planctomycetaceae bacterium (assembly GCA_937919915.1). GTDB lineage: Bacteria > Planctomycetota > Planctomycetia > Planctomycetales > Planctomycetaceae > Fuerstiella. Next base: position 6,705 of record CALFOL010000101.1, on the reverse strand, counting down.
ATAATCGTCGCATTCGCTTGCGAACGGACGTTTGCTCGCGTAGCGAATGACGACCAAATGCGACAGTATTGTTGGCCAAAGCGGGGCGTGTCGACCGGTAAATTTCCGCGTTTTTCACATTTGTGGCCGGCGCAGCTGCATGCCAAAAGGTCGGTTCGGGGCTCCTGGAGTCTCTCGTTCGACATTCGCTGCTGTTCCGGCGTAAAATCGTCGGTGGTGTGTCGCGTCCAATCAATAGTAGACGCTGCATGGGGTTTCATCTTCTCCAACGAATTGGTTCAATGCAGGTTCGCAGCGGCATAGCGGTTTCTCCCGGAGTAGTTGTCGGACCAGCACTTGTGCTGGGGTCCGAGAACTTCCGGATTCCCAATAAGTTCGTGAGCCGTGACGCTGTCGATGTGGAGATTGTCCGCTTCAACACAGCGCTGAATCAGGTTTGTGCAGACATTGAAGAGCACGAAATTCTGGTTGGGGAGCAACTGGGTAGTCAGTACGCCGCTATTTTTTCCGCTCACCTGCTAATGGCTAAAGACCCTCGTCTGCTGACGGAAGTCGAAGCCATGATCGGCGAAGAGGCGTATTCTCCTGAGTACGCGGTCAGCAAAGTGTTGCGGGGCCTTGCGGAACAGATGCAGAATCTCGGTGACGAGTATCTGGCAGAACGTGCGTCGGATGTTTTCGATCTCGAAAAGCGTTTGTTGCGGAAGCTGCTGGGAGAGAGTCGCGAAGAAATCGGTAATCTGACACAGCCCGTCATCATTCTGGCTCACGATTTGACTCCGGGCGAAACCGCGACCCTGAACACAGAGTTTGTGATCGGATTTGCAACCGAAGTCGGTGGACGTACCAGTCACACCGCGATTCTGGCTGGGGCTCTGGAGATTCCTGCTGTGGTTGGACTGGGACGATGTCTGGCCGGTGTGTCGGGTGGTGAAACAGTGATTCTGGACGGAGATCACGGTCATGTTGTGATCGATCCCGACGAAGCGACTTTGAAACGATTTCGCGCGTCTCAGGAGCATAACAACCGAGTTCGTGTACGTTTGCAGTCGCTTGATACCGTTGAGTCAGAAACGCAGGACGGCCAACGGGTATACATCTACGGTAACATCGAGTTTCCGGAAGAGGTCACGCAATGTATCAACCGCGGAGCGGATGGCGTAGGCTTGTACCGCACCGAGTTTCTGTACCTTGGCGGCAACAAGGAGCCCACTGAAGAGGATCATTACGAAGCCTATTGCAAGGTTTTGAACGCCTGCGGCGACCTGCCCGTCGTGATTCGTACCCTGGACATTGGTGCAGACAAAGTACCGGCGCGCATCCGCGATCGATTTGCCGACAGCCAGAACCCGATGCTGGGATTGCGAAGTATTCGCTTGAGTCTGCAGAGCACTCCATTGTTTAAGGTTCAGTTGCGAGCAGTGCTTAGGGCCGCCGTTTATGGTGACGCCCGGATTATGTTTCCGCTGGTATCGTCACTGCTGGAGTTCCGTCAGGCGAAAATGATCCTCATGGACGTGATGGAGGATTTGGAGGACGAGGGAATCCCGTTTCGCCGCGATTTACCTGTCGGAATGATGGTTGAGGTGCCATCGGCCGTGATTTTGGCGGAAGAATTCGCTCGAGAGGTCGATTTCTTCTCCATCGGTACTAACGACCTCATTCAGTACACTCTGGCATGTGATCGATCTGACCCTTCGGTTGCAAATTTGTACCGTTCCGGCGATCCTTCCATTCTGAGAATGATACAAACGGTGCTTGAAGCCGGAGAAAGAAACGGCAAGACGGTGACTGTCTGCGGACAAATGAGTTCAGATCCGCGTTTTATACCGTTGTTGCTGGGGTTGGGGTTGAGGCAGTTTAGTGCCTCGCCACATTCGATCCCGCGCCTCAAAGAAGTAGTACGAAACATATCAATCCCGGAAGCGGAACGAATTGCGGCGCACGCCTGCTCGCTCGATCTGGCTCGGGACGTAGAACATTATCTTTTGGGAGAACTGGGCCGAATCTGTCCAGATCTCGTAGTTTGAAATACCTTGTGGCCGCTTGCGGCCTTCTTTTGAAACACAAACGAACACGCGTCGCAGGATCGCTTCTCAAGTGGTATCGAAGTTCGGATCAACCTCTCCGATACCCGGTTGGAATTTTATGTCCTGTGTCACGACACTTATTCAGTGTCGATGTCGAAAACAATTAGACGAAAGGAATTGTCCAGGCTGACTTTCTGGCAAAACAGAGACTTTCCTGACCCACTCGAATCAGTTTTCGGTTGGCGTGTTCAGTGATGGCTCATTGTTTCCAGGATCCTGTTTCGATCAAGATTTATCGAGTTATCGAATAGCCAGTCTGATTTATTCTGAAACCTGAAAAGCTGTTTTCGGCAACGCTCGGTGTTCGTTCCAACGAACGAAAGCTGAGTTATGAAAAAAGAAATGCTGATCAATGTTTTGCAGCCGGAAGAAAGCCGGATTGCGATTGTTGAGGACGGTATCCTTGAAGAACTGTACGTAGAACGCAGCAGCGCTGAGAATTACGTCGGTAATATTTGCAAGGGAAAAGTAGTCAACATAGAGCCGAGTATTCAGGCTGCCTTTGTTGATTTCGGAGTGGGACGTAACGGCTTCCTGCACGTCAGCGACGTGGAGTATCAGTACTACAAGCATCTGGTGGACGAAAACGACCGTGACGACGAGGAGGAAGAACCGGCTCGTCGTGGTGGCGGTCCTCCGAAACATCTCAACGAACGCAATGCCCGCAATAAGCCTCCGATTCAGGAGATTTTTCAGCGCGGCAGCGAAGTTCTTGTACAGGTGATTAAGGAAGGGATTGGCAATAAAGGGCCGACTCTTTCGACTTACATTTCCATTCCCGGTCGTTATCTGGTGCTGATGCCCGGACTGCAGCGGGTTGGTGTTAGTCGCAAGATCACGGACGAGCGAGCGCGACGTAATCTGCGCCAGGCGATGCGAAATATTCAGCCCCCGGCGGGCCTTGGCTTTATTGTCAGAACAGCCGGGATTGATCGTGAAGAGGAAGATCTGCGGCGGGACCTGAATTACCTGCTGCGACTTTGGGAGACCATTGTCGGCAAGATCAAGGATACTCCGGGGCCTGCCAGCATCTATGCTGAATCTGACATGATGATTCGCACCATGCGAGACATCTATACAGCTGAAATCGATGCTGTCTGGATCGACGAAGACTCCGCCTTCGAGCGTGCTCGTGAGTTCATGAAGATCGTAATGCCCACGCACGTAAACCGTGTGAAGCGCTTCAAGGAAACCGAGCCACTGTTCAGTTACTACGACGTTGAGGACGAGATCGCCAGAATTCAGGATCATAACGTCCCGCTGAAAGGTGGCGGTTCCCTGGTGATTGATCAGACAGAAGCGCTGGTGGCGATTGACGTCAATAGCGGCAACTTTCGAGTCGCCAATGATCCTGAAGAAACCGCGTATCGAATGAATCTTCGAGCCGCTGAGGCGATTGCTCGGCAGATTCGTCTCCGGGATCTGGGCGGAGTTATCGTCAATGACTTTATCGACATGCGTGATGAACGTCATCGACGTGGAGTCGAACGAGCGCTGCAGAAAGCAGTGATGCGTGACCGAGCTCGAACACGTGTGTTGCGGATTAGTCCGTTTGGTCTGATCGAAATGACGCGGCAGAGAATTCGGCCTTCACTCAGACGCAGCGTGTATCAGGATTGCCCGTGCTGCAAAGGAGTTGGTCAGGTTAAGACAGCAGAGAGCCTCACGATCGAAGCCATGCGAATGGTGATGAGCGCGGCCAGCAATGAAGATGTTGCAAAGATCGTCATTGAGACCCATGACCGGGTCGCCAACGATCTGAACAATCGCAAGCGAAAGGAGATCATCAAGCTGGAGGACGAACGGGAGGTCAGTGTGGCCATCGTTTCCCGCTCCGACGTGGCTCCAGAGCACCTTGTTGTCAGCTGTTTGGACGAGGGTGGCCGACCGGTTGTGATCGGAAATTGATCATTCCCAGCGTTTTCCGGCTCCGGGTCGGCTGATTCAGACTTTGAAAAAGTGACTCCGAACTTTCGGAGAGACTCGATTTCCGGCTCGATCTATCCGAATGTTGCGTTATACTCCGCGATTGCTCGGCTCAAAGCAGTCTTTGGTTGGGTATTTAAACAGGAAACTCCAGTGTATTTGGCCGCGAAAAGTCTCTGTGAGACTTTCTCCGCGTCTAATTCGCTTTTCTTTTTAGCGTTCTGAGCAGTCGCTCAAACAGGCTTGCTTGCGGGCCTTCCGCAGGTTTTTCAGGGTTATTTACAATGTTTGCAGTCATCGAGGATGGAAGCCATCAGCACCGCGTTCAGGAAGGCGATCTGCTTTCTGTGGACTATCGCTGTGACACTGAGGTTGGTGCGACTTTGAAGTTCGACCAGGTCTTGCTGGCCAACGGTGGCGGAGCAAGCATTATCGGCTCGCCAGTGATCGAAGGTGCTTCGGTTGAAGGTGAAGTGATTCTGGACGTCGACAAAGGCCCAAAACTTGAGGTCCAGAAGATTCGCCGTCGAAAGAACAGCCGTCGACACACCGGACACCGTCAAAAGTTTACTCGCATCAGGATCACCGCGATTAACGTTCCCAATCTGGAAATCGTGAAAGCAGAAGCAGAAGCGGCTGAGGCATCTGCCTAGATCCCGCTCCGAGCTAAGAAACTGTTGAGATTCACGGCAGACTTTCCATCAGGGAAGTCTGCCTTTTTTTTGCGCCGGGTATCAGCATCGCATTTGGAGAGTCGCCAAAACTCCACGAATTGGAGCGATGCACGACAATACGGCGGAAGAAGTCCAGCGCCTGCTGAACCGCATGCGTACGTTGTCGTAGACCACTTTACGCGATGTTTGCGCGCAGATTTCAAATTCGAAGCCGCGGGTTCTGACTTCGGCAAGCTGAGAGAGCCTATGTCCGCCCCGAAAAAACCGAAGATCATTGCTGTGATGCCCGCGTATAACGCGGCGGCGACTCTGGAAAAGACCGTACGCGATATCCCCGCTGGTGGTGTTGACGAGATTATTCTGGTGGACGACTGTAGTAGTGACAACACCGTTGAAACAGCTGAGGCACTTGGGCTGACGGTCGTTCGTCATGAGAAGAACACTGGGTACGGCGGTAATCAGAAGACGTGCTATACGCGTGCCCTGGAACTCGGTGCTGACATTGTCGTGATGATTCACCCGGACTATCAATACGACAGTCGAGTGATTCCGATCGCTGCTGAGCTGATTCGTCTGGGCAACTGCGATGTGATTCTGGGTTCCCGAATTCGTTCTCGTGCAGAGGCATTAGAAGGTGGGATGCCAGTCTGGAAGTACATCGCCAACCGTTTCCTAACGATGGTTGAGAACGTCACACTGGGACAAAACCTCGGCGACTTTCACAGCGGCTTTCGCGCCTACAAACGTGAAGTGTTGGAGACGATTTCGTGGCAAACGAATTCGGATGACTTTATCTTCGACACGCAGTTCCTGGCTCAATCGGTGGATGCGGGTTTTCGTCTGGCCGACATTCCGGTTCCGGTGCGTTACTTCGCCGAAGCGTCCAGCATCAACTTCCGACGCAGCACGCGTTATGGTTTGTTGACGTTGTGGGTGATGTTTCTGTTTCTGCTGAATCGGTTTGGAATTTTCAAAGCGAAACTTTTCCGCAGAGATCAAAATGCAGCGACCGTTAAAGACACGATGGCTTAGAGCGACTATTCTTCAGGAATGAAGAAGTACATCGCAGAAGCTATCGGAACGTTCTGTCTGGTGTTTGCCGGCACCGGAGCGATCATTGTCAATCAGGTCAGTGACGGAGCAGTCACTCACCCGGGAATCGCCCTCACATTCGGGCTGATCGTGTCGGCGATGATCTATGCCATTGGCGACGTTTCCGGGTGTCACATCAACCCGGCTGTGACGATTGCCTTCTGTGTCGCACGCCGATTCGATCTCAAACAGGCAGCGCCCTACATTGTCTTTCAGCTGATTGGAGCAATCCTGGCCAGCGCGCTGTTATTGGCAATGTTTCCGGACCAGGCAAGTCTTGGCCTGGGTGCAACGCTTCCAGCTGGGCCTTGGTTGCAGTCGTTCATCTTTGAGGTCGTATTAACTTTCATGCTGATGTTCGTGATTCTGAGCGTCTCAACCGGCGCGAAAGAAAAGGGCATCACCGCAGCGCTCGCGATCGGCGCGGTTGTTGCCCTCGAAGCGATGTTTGCCGGACCGATCTGTGGTGCGTCGATGAACCCGACGCGTTCGATTGCTCCAGCCATTATGTCGGGTCGGATGGAATATCTGTGGGTCTACATCGCCGCGCCAATTCTTGGTGCGTTGCTGGCAGTGCCAGCCTGCATGTGCGTTCAGCCGGAGGGATGTTGTGATGCTTCCGGACAAGCAGAAGGCAATTGCTGAAGGTGTTACAGCCCGAGTTCGGAAAGCCCCGGGTAGTCATCCGGGCGAATGCCTGATGGCCAGTCGAAGCGGCGGTCTGAATCGGAAATCGGCAGGTCGTTGATGCTGGCGATGCGGCGCTGCATCAGGCCGTTCTCTGCGAACTCCCAGTTTTCGTTGCCGTAGGCGCGGTGCCACGTTCCGGCATCGTCGTGCCATTCGTAGGCGAACCGTACGCCGATGCGGTTACCGGTCACCGCCCACAGTTCTTTGATGAGCCGGTAGTCCAGCTCCTTAGC
>CALFOL010000100.1 GCA_937919915.1 uncultured Planctomycetaceae bacterium | reverse complement strand
GATATCGACACCGACCACATAACCCTCGGGCCCCACAACCTGAGACGCGATGTAGCAAATCTTGCCTCCGCCAGACCCCAGGTCCAGCACATGATCACCACGTTCGAGGTGCTTTGACGGATCGCCGCAGCCATAGTCGCGTTCGATGATTTCGGCCGGAATGACTTTCAGATACTGAGCATCGTAATCGACAGGACAGCACAATGCCGGTTCGGCTTCGTGCGCTGCTGCGTCATAACGATCTCGAACCGCAGCGTCAACATTCAGGGAATCGCTGGTTGCAGACATACGAAACTAATCTCTGGAGTGGTTAATCAGGACGAATTGTCACCTGACACAATGATAGTCCGGTACACAATCTTTGCAGATACCTGAGCTGTGATTGATCTTACAAACCTGGCTGGTTTTTCTGAATCGTTGTCTGTGGGCATAAAAAAACGGCTTCGAGGTATTCACACCATCGAAGCCGTTTTTTTTTTGCAGTTGTTGTCACTTAGGCGTTGCAGCGCAGTTGCCGTCAGTTTCTGCCATAGAAGTTTTCTGTTCTGTGATGACTGGCCACTGAGTCGCCATTTCGGCGTTCAGTGCGGTGTACTCAGTCCATTGTTCCGGCAGGTTGTCTTCATGGAAGATTGCCTCAACAGGACACTCGGGCACACATGCTTCGCAGTCGATGCATTCATCAGGGTGAATCACAAGAATGGATTCACCTTCATAGAAGCATTCAACCGGACAGACAACAACGCAATCGGTGTACTTGCAGTTGAAGCAGGGTTCAGCGACGACGTGAGTCATTTCTCTACCTTTCAGAGCTATTGAAGTGTGATCGGATCCTGCGATGAGTCCCGAACTGTTTTGAGTTTTCCAGTGAATGTTGCCGCGTTTCGCCACACGATCAGTGACCAAACGAATCCCGTTCTCGTGGTTTTACGTCATAGATGTCGACAATTTCCATCCAGGTTTCCGCTTCAAAAGGATCCGAATCAAATTGAGACTAGGTCTCGATCGGTTTGGACGCAGAAAACGGCACGAATCCACGGAAATACCGCCTCAAATTCCGCTTCTTTTCCCTAACCGTTGTTGTTCTTCGCCGGTGCAATCGTCGTTGTTGCGGGATTCATTGACCGAATCCGGCATGCTCATCAAACTTCCTTATCATTTTTTGAACGGTTTGGACGATTCGCCCCGAAATTTGCTGTATCTCGTAGACTGCTGGTTGTTTATAAGGAGGGGCCTGAGGAATTATCCTTGTGCCCCACAGAATGCGCAGTTGCTGTTCTCAGATTTAGAACCGCTAACAACACCTCCGAGGCTGCTGTCGGCGCAACCCAAAGGGACGCTTGCGGTTTCGGCTCAGGCGGCGTCGTTCGTCGTCGACGGGGATCCCGTCTCCTCCTCGCTTCCTGCCTGAACCAAAACCACAAACGTCGCGGCTCTCGCAGGTTTTGTTAGGGGTTCTCTGGACGATTCAGCGTATAATCAGTTGTCGAATTACGCTTAACAAATCATACATAGCCCACCAAAATTCCACTTCCTCACGCAGGCCCGTTTCCATCAGCGGTCAGCAAACAGTCATGCCACTTACCGAAAAAGACAGAATCCTGATCAACGACCTCCTGTCCGGAACATCCGGTGCGTGGAATGCGTTCGTCGATCGTTATGCAAACCTGATTATACAGGTGATTCGTCACACAACTCACGCTCACAGCCTGAAGCTGACTCAGGATGACACGGACGACCTGACTGCAGACATTTTCACGACTCTGCTGGACCGCGACCTGGGCGCGATTCGTGGCTTTCGCGGACGGAGTTCATTTGCTACCTATCTAGCGGTTGTTGCTCGCCGGGTCGTTCTGCGAAAACTAACGCAGCGGCGTTACATGGAGGCGTTCGGCCATGTTCAGGCGCATCAGGCCAGTGTGACAGAAGCGTCTGCGGATTCCGGCACGACTCACCGCGTCGATGAAAAAGACGAAGTCGATTCATTAATGACTCGACTGCCCGAAAATCTGCGGTCAGTCATGCAGATGTTCTATATCGACGGCAGCACCTATCAGCAAATCAGTGAGCGACTAAGCGTACCGATGAATTCCATTGGTCCAATGCTGGCTCGAGCGAAAGCAATGCTGCAGCAAACTCGCAAGCCTTCCACGTAGGCCAGGCCGACTCATTGTTTCACGATCGCAAGTCGCGCACCGTTCACAATCTCCATCGGGCGATCCGACACCCCGTCAAGAAGATCATGTCGTCACCACACGGCTCTCGCTATGCGGCGAATTGCCTGGTATTGAAGTCCTCGACACGACAGCATTGTCGCACGATCGTCGCAGATGGGGAGTCGGACGTTGCCAACGCTTGTTTACTGCTGGGTACGGGGTACGGATATATTGGGCCGTTTAGAGCAGTTAGTTGACCTAAACATGTGGATACGTCGGGCTCGTGGGAGCAGGCGATTTGCTGTCGAAAACCGTTCGCCGCGGCCACGAGTCAGTGTGACACGCTGTAATCGATAATTGCAATTCACTAGTCGCTGCGAAACAGCATGCTATTGCAGAAACCTGTCCTCACTGTGTCATGCAGATAATCGTGCAGCACATATTGCCCGCCGATGAATCAATTCCCGGATCTCCGCAATGCGACTCTGCCTCACTGTGCTGTTGGCGGTTGCGGTCCCAGCCAGAACCAGCAGCCGATGGTGACGGACGCCAGCACAATCCCCGACGCAAAGGCGCTCCAGAAGCTCAGGCCGAGTCGGTCAGAAAATGCCAGCGGCACGAAGAAAGGCAGTCCAAGCGGAACAAGCACGAGCGTTTCGCGGGCAAGCCGGGAGAGGGTGGTCATGTCCTGTTCTTTGTTCCACACCGCGATGAATGCCACGATGCTGACGATCGGCAGCGTCAGCAATAGCCCTCCAAGTCGCGGAAAGCGGTTGGCAAGTTCTGAAACGCCAGCCACCACCAGACCCGCAATAATCGCTCTCCACCACATGGCATTCTCCTTTCATTTTCGATCGCCCAGACTGTTTACTTCACGCTGACGGGGACGTCAAACGAAGCAGACTCACCACCTGCCGGAACAATGCGAAACCGAATGACGACTGTGGTGACGTCTTTGGGAATCGCCAGCGCTCCCTGAGCGTAGTGAGCCGGTTCTTCGTCCGTTGTTGGTTCATAAATGGTAGGCAATTCCTTGGCCAGAATCGTCTTGCCGTCAGCACTTGCCAGAGCATTGAACACCTTGGCGTCACTGACGGGCTTGCCGTCACGCGTGATGGAAACGGCCGGTTCGACGTCTTTCCCTGCGTGCAGTTCTTTGCCATGATGACCAAGCTTGATCTGCAGACCGGCGAGATCAATCGGTTCCCCTTCCCAGACCAGCGCATCGTCTTCGCCGTGCGAATGACTGTGACCTCCGTCAGCACCTTCGCTGAACTCGGCGACATAGGGTGTACCATCAACTGCAGCGCTGATCGTGCCGGCAAACTCCTGAACCAGGCCCAGCTTTTCGTGAGTCCCCACGAACCGCGAACACAAACCGTCCGCTTCGCCATCAAGAGGACTGGGGGCAAGTTCCAACTGAAAGGCCGGTGCAGTGATGCTGAGCAGAACGGATTCCGCCTGCACTGGTGACGGCGACTTTTCGTCACTGCCCAGCACGTACACGACGGCTTCCTGTTTGTCGTGATTGACGGTGAATTCCACGTGATACGCTCCGCCGCCCCAGTCTGCCAGCGTGCCTTCGTGCGGACCGGCACCGTGTCCAGCATGAGCGGCGGGAATTTCTGCATTACTTTGTTTGGCTTCGTCGG
>CALFOL010000099.1 GCA_937919915.1 uncultured Planctomycetaceae bacterium | reverse complement strand
CAGGTAAGGATGATCCGAAGATTATTATGTGCGAAAACATATAATCGCCTGCTTAGTTATAGATGTTCAACAGGAATACTTCGACGGCGCACTGCCGATTACGCATCCTGTTGGTCACCTCGACTGTATTCTTAACGTCATGGACAAAGCTGCCGGAGCGAACGTTCCGACAGTCTTCATCCGCCACCATCAGCCGGATCCGGAGTCACCGAGTTTTCGACTGAACTCAGATATGTGGCAGCTGCACCCGGAAGTCGAACAGCGTCCCCGTGATATTCTGATCGATAAACAACTGCCTGGTTCGTTTACCCGCACCAACCTTGGCGAATGGCTCGAACAAAACGGGATCGATACCGTCTCAATCGCCGGTTACATGACTCACATGTGCTGCGACACGACAGCTCGCCAGGCAGCGCATCTCGGCCTGAAGGTGGAGTTTCTTTCCGACGCGACCGGAACACTTGACGTCCAGAACGAAGCGGGCGCCGCAACTGCTCAGGAACTTCAGAATTCGATTCTCGTTGCTCAGCAGATGTTTCTGAGCGAAGTGGTGGGCTCAGGCGAGTGGATAAATCGCATCGGTTCCTAGAGCCTGCGAACCACTTATTCTGCGGCTTTTGCTGATTTGTCGCTGCCCTGTAATGTTGCCGAAAGAATGTTGGCCAGCTGAAAGCTGTTGCTCATGATGACTTTGCCGTTGAGCATGACGCGTCCTCGGAATTCGAAGACGTCTCCCAACTGATCGGACAGTTCAACATGAGCGTGCAGCATGTTCCCTGGACGGGCGAAGCCACGAAATCGTGCTCCCTTGACGCGAATCAACACTCCCAGTGCGTACTCGTTGAAGAACGGATCGTGCGTGTCGAATTCTTCCATCGGATTAAAACGCGCGGCGATCAGGATACCCGCAGTTTGCGTCGTCATCTCCTGCAACATGGCGCCAGGAACGATCGGGGCTCCGGGAAAGTGCCCTCCCAGGAAATGTTCATCACCCGTTACGACGGTTGACGTTTCGATGGACGTATCACCGATCGATTCGACGTTTCTCACCAGCAGATATGGATCGCGGTGGTGCAGGTAGTCTTCGACGCTGGAAAATTCGTGGCGATAAACGTCTGGCATTGTGATCTCGCAAGTTTCGCAGGGTAGGCGTACAGCCGCATTATAGGCGGGTGTCGGTATCTGGCCAGGATGTCAGGCTCGGCAACCATTGTTGTGTGAAAGGGAAATGTGAAATGGATTCCAATCGTCGCGGGATCATGGATCCACTTCGCAATGAACGGATGCACCCTGACCTTCGTTACGTATGGTCGCACTTCCATCCGCCGCAGGGATTCCGCTGTCTTATGGCCAGTCGACAACGATTCGTTCTTTGTCAGACCATACGAATTCCTCGGTGGCGGAGAAGCGTCATAGGGCAAACTCCGCGTCGGCAGGCGGTAATTCATTCGATTCCAAAATTTGTGCCTCAGGGGATGTTCTGCGTTTGGCGTTTCGGCGATCGAGCGCACGAGCTACTGCTCGACCCACGCAGTCTGACGATACGTCGATCGCGGCGCGGAGTGTTTCCAGAGTTGATTCGGCAACGACGGGCTGACGCTGTCCAACCAGCAGAACTCGAATTCGGCACAGTTGGTCGACACCTCCGCGGGGACCGTTCGTGTCTTCCAGTAACACGGATACGCTGCGAATGGAGTCTCGGAATCGACCCAATGTGAAGTCAATTCGTCTGTCGACGTAGCCTGTTGTGACATCATTCAGTGTCAAACCGGAAGCGTGGATGTTTGGAGTCATGAATTCAATGCCTTACAAGAAGATGTTTGGGAAGTCAGTCAGCCATCTGCTTCTGAGTCTCCCGATCCGTGTCCACGGCTCGTGGGCTCAGGCACAACGCTAGCTTCTGACGAGCGGATTAAAAGTTCCGTCGCACACCGAATATTTCAGAAAAGCTCCTCCGTTGCTGATGTAAAACAGAGTCTGCAAACTGAAGTCGTCGCTACATTCTTTGTTCTGCAGTTCATCCGACTTAAGGACATTCGACAGCTGGTTTGCGAAATGCGACTTTGCGGCGTCGAGTTGTTGCTGACAGCGACTCACGCCTGCAAGGATTCGATCTGTTGACGGAAACAGCCATTCACTGTGGCTAATCGTCTGGCCGTGCTTAAGTCGTTTCGGTGGTGCCGATGAAACGCAGTCAGAATGCCCTGCGATCAGAATGTGGTTAATCCCTGCGTCGACGGCCCATGCCAGAACCTGGCTGAGGTTTGTGTCCCATTCTGCCTGACATAACGGCAACACGACGACAGATTCTTCCTCCATCGCGTCCGCCAGCAGTTGAATCATTTGAGGGTCGTTGTGTGCAATGATCAGGCAATCGACTTTTGCCTGATCGTTGGCGATCGTCTCCTGCAGGGAAGCGACATGAGGATTGGTAGAACACGGTTCGGCAAATGTTGAAGACATGGTTTTGATTCTTCTATTCGAAAGTGAGTTGGAAACTGGGTTTGAAATGATCCTGGCGTCGGGTTAAACGAACGAACTTACGAGACACTGCACTGGTTTGTCACAGGCTGCTCTGTTTCCACAGATTGCCACGATAGCTTCGGTGTGTATCGATGAAATTCGCCTTTGTCGAGAACGACGAGGTTCATCCAGCCGTTGGCTATTAGATCTTCGAGGACTTTGTGGCGTTCGATGATGTCTGCGACTGCGGCTTTCGGAGCGGCGATGACTGACAGTAGACGCAGTGGCTCGTGCTGATAGTCCTGTCCGTTGTGAATGGACTGCCACGGTAGACCGGTCGTCAGATCGCCTCCGTTGCCGGAGAACACTCCGAACTTGCCGACGACGTTGTGAATGGTCTTGGAACCACTGCCGTAGTGTTTGTTATCCACAGTGGATGCGTAGTACTGCATGTTGATCCAGTGCCCGACGACCATCGGAGCGGTCATGATTTGCTCAAGCACCTTGAACCCATCATCGTTTCGATAGTCGTAGCTGTGCAGAAACGAACGACCGTCCAGGTTGGCGCTTTGCGTCACCTCGCGAGGAGCTACGATGAAGGCCGCGTTTCCGGAAAGACCCCACTCGGTTCGAATTTCTGACCAGTCCAGCGTTCGCTGCAGAACGTCGGCCGCGTTGTTGGCCTTCAATTGCGGCAGGCGTTCGAGTTGAGTGAGTCCCGTGGCTTCGACCGTTTTTTGTGACAACTGTGACAGTTCTTGCTGTTGTGATTCCGTCAGCAGGTCCGTGTCGAAAAACGTCACCCCGTCGCTTGTTGTATTATGCAACGCCGCGACGAAACGGGTGTCCTCTGGCACGACGATGCCGCGGTCTGCCAATCCTTCACGGACGGCAGGTAGATTCAGCAACGCCGCCGCGAAGCGAGCGTTCGGTTCCCCGGAATGGCCGCAGCAGGCGCCGCAGTCGAGTCCTGCCTGCAAAGGATTGTTCTGACCCTGGCTGGCGTGACCGCAGAACACGACCAGCTTTGCGAAGTTCTGCGTCAGTCCGATGCCGCGGAGTGCGGATTCGGCGAGGTCGATTTGCTTTGGCAGGTCGATCCCGTGTTCTTCAAGTTCCTCAAGCATCGGGCCAAGTTGATCTCGATCGCGAGCAGCGACGCCATCGAACCGGCAATCCCCGGAAGCGGATTTACGGTTAATGGACCTGCTGAAGAGCTTCCAGCCATACGCAACCCCTGACGTTTCAACAAAACCGAAGCAACCAGCGGCAGACGACTGAAACTGCTTCCAGCTCTTCCGAAAGAGACGTTTCGCGCTACGTCGTTTGCGTACGGCCGAGTCATCGCCCGTTGACGCATCTCGCAGCCCTTCGGAAACGACAAACGACGGCGACAGCAAAGCAGGCACCTGCGATGTTGCCTGTTGCTCGTCGATATTCCTGAAGGCGATCGGCATCCCGAAGAAACCAGCGAAGCCGAATGTCTGAATGTTGGTGGAAACGCTTTCCAGATTGCGTCGATAACGCTCGGAACGAACGTCGATACAGAACACCATTTGAGCGAGCGATTGGTCGGATGAGCGGACGCTGTCATGCGACGCCACGCCTGCTGATTTGACTGACAACGAATCCAGCAGCTGGCGTTGAAAGGCAACTTCGGTCGCTCGCAGCAAAGCGAATCGGACGCTGGAATCGTCGTCGGAGTTTCCACTGGATGAACGATCTGAGATGTTCCACACCTTGGCAACCGATCTCCAGTCGACTCGTATTGAAGCAGCCTTCGAGACTGCAACGTCGTAGGCCAGTCGCATTGCGAGCAGGCCAGCGAAGTCCAGGTTCTCGACGCAGTTCCTGCTTTGATCGGTCTTGCGTTTGGTCCACGAGCTCCAGCCGGGAATGCTGTGAGCCTGACACATCAGGAACGGCTCCCACAACGCTTCGGGCATCTGAAGTTCCATAAGCAGAAAGGCCACTGCCGCTTCCGCCGTGTGGGGCACGGTGGCGATGAAACGACAGCAGCCAGATACGCCCAGAAGATCCAAACGTCGATCATGCTGCGCGGCGGATTTCCACGCTTGATACAGCGGCAGGTGTTGCCACGGATTCGACCACGCCGCCTGTCCTTCGTCGTAGTAAGCCGCGCAATGCCTTCCGATTTCTTCGCGAATCGTCTCTGACCATTCCGTGCCGTCCTGTTTGTCCACATATTCGGTCAGCGTGCGCATTCTTCGTGAACTCGAAGACGGTCTTGAGGACGCGTTGAGTGGTTCGACGGTTTCCAGAACCTGCATGACGTCCTTGACCGTCAGGCGGCTCAGGCTGTCCTGTTCGTTGATTTCTGTGACGGCGACTTCAACGTCCTGGAGACCGAATGTCTGATCCGCAAACCGTTTTTGGTAGTAGCTGACCGGCATCAGCGTCTCGCAATCGCAGACAGAACGCAGCAATTGCCGAGCCTTCAGAAAGCTGCGATCCGACAAGCCCATGTATGGATTGACCGCAACGAAATCCTGCAACGGCCAGACCGGGGCAATCGTGTCCGTCACGTTTCGAATTGTGTCAACCAGTCTCTGCCCAGGCGTCCCAATCGATCGTTCGAATATCGGAGGCACCGTCGTCAGGGCGGGCACTGATGAGTCAGCGAGGTCAACATCCGGAGCAAAGTCAGTCTGAGAAATCGACATGAGTACGTACCTTCAAGGGGCGGTTTGAGCTGAGTTTCGGGGCGGAGGAGTACGGGAACGTTTGAGGTAACTTGAAAATGGTTCTACGACGAAAACGATTTCGCGGCGTAGATCCAGACGGTGTCGACGTAGAAGCCGTTCGATGAATGGACATAGAGACGATGCATCCATGCCGATCGACCGTAGTTCCGAGTCAGCAGTTCGACGAGCATCAGTCCAGCGAATACAGAGGCGGTCGCAATCATCAGCCAGCTGTTGTCGACTGGCAGTAGCAAGCCGGAGCTACCAGCAACGACGCTGTGCACGGCACTGAAGCTGACCAGATAAGCACAGATCAGTACGACCGACGTTGCGACACCACGCAACAGGAAGCGAGGACCGTTCAGCAGCATTTGCCACTGCCAGCGGGTGAGCCCGAGGCAGAGAATGAACCCGAGCAAAAATCCGCCGGGCTTCGACTGCAACGAAATTCCCAGCGAGGTTGCTGTTCCAACGAACATCGCCGCAGTGACTGCCGCGGCGACACAAAACAACGCGACGCTTACAAATGCCGACCTCACCTTTGCCGGTACACCAGTCATGGCGTAACTTTCTGACATGACACTGCCGCTGGATAGAAACGCGTGAGCCTTGTACAGCGAGTGGGCGATGATGTGCAGCATCGCTGCGGAGAAAGCACCCAGCCCGCACTGCAGCATCATGAATCCCATCTGCGCGATCGTCGACCAGGCAAGGGAGCGTTTGACACTGGTCTGAGTCAGCATGACCAGTGCTGCGAAGATTGCCGTGAACGCTCCAAGTCCCGCAACGGCCCACATCGCCGCGGGAACCAGTGATACGATCGGGGCCGTGCGAATCAACAGATAGCCGCCCGCGTTGATGATGCCAGCGTGCATCAACGCCGAAACCGGCGTTGGAGCTTCCATTGTTTCCGGTAGCCACGTGTGGAACGGAAACTGAGCTGACTTAAACACCGCACACAAGACCAGTAACCAACCCGTCGCAGCCAACCGGCTGCTGGTGGCGACAGCCGTTTCATCCAGAGTTCCAACAGCAGAGAACAGCTGTGGCAGTTCCAGAGTTCCGAGTTCTTTGAACAGCAGTACGCCGGCGGCAATCAGGAAGACGTCACCAAGTCGACTGAAAATGAACTTGATCGCGGCAGCTCGTCGAGCGGCTGGTCGGTCGTTGTAGTGCACCAACAGCTGATGCAACCCGATGCTGGTCAGCAGCAGAGCCACCACCATCAGAGCCAGATTGCCGGCGACGACGAACACGGAAACCGCGCCGATAGTGAATCCTGTCCAGCGGAAATAGTTCCCCTGTCCGGACTCTCCGTCGAGGTAGCGAACGGAAAATCGGCAGATCACCCACCCGACGCTCGCGACCAGCATCAGCATCAGAGACGAGATTCCGTCCACGTAAAAACTGACAGTCACCGGCAAATTCTGCACAACCGTGAACAGAACCAAGTGCTCCGCCCCGTAAAACAGGGTGACGGCGAAGGCTCCAATAGCGGCCACAGCGTTCAGCCCAGCGATTGTTGTGACCAGCCGTACAAGCCTGGAAACCTGAGAATTTGCAGCGGAAGCTGGCAAAAACACGAGCAATAGCAGCAACAGGCATGGGATTGTCGATAAGGTGACCAGTAACGTCGGCATCATTGAATTTCGTGAAACATGGT
This sequence comes from uncultured Planctomycetaceae bacterium, assembly GCA_937919915.1. Taxonomy (GTDB): domain Bacteria; phylum Planctomycetota; class Planctomycetia; order Planctomycetales; family Planctomycetaceae; genus Fuerstiella. Next base: position 5,891 of record CALFOL010000099.1, on the reverse strand, counting down.
GTGCGAAATATGTAACGCGACATTAAATACCGGAATCGGACGTCGTCAATAGTGTTTCGTGGTTTCGTTTGCGTAAATTTAGTTTTCCTCGACTGATTCCCACGAATCTGGTGCCATGTTCATTCGTGGTATATGATTCACGAATCGTGTTTCACGACTGAATCCCGGCAAAGAGCGGATTACGTGAAGCAAATCTCAGGCGAGAACACCCAGTATGGCCGCTCCGAAATCCTCGAAAGCAGGGACGAAAACTCCGTCGGCAGATGATCCGGGTCGGACAACGCCGGCCGAAACAGCTGACGTCGCAAACTCTTCGCGCTGGACATTTCTGACGAACCACTCCCATGTGCTTATCGTCCTGAATTCAGAACCTGACCTCGTTCTGCGAGAAGTGGCGCTGCGGGTTGGGATCACCGAGCGAGCCGTGCAACGGATCATTCAGGATCTGGAGACTGGCGGCTTCATCGAGCGGGAGCGCGTTGGTCGACGGAATCGGTACGTCGTACTTGTCGACCAGCCATTGCGACATCCGATCGAAGCCCATCGCAGGATCGGTGATCTTCTGGCGCTCATTTCGCAGGGCGAATGAGATCGCCGACTTCCATTTTCATCGCGGACGGCAGACGCCGATGATTTGCGTTTCCAACGTCATCCCAGCGAAGAATGGGCATGGTGTCACTGGTTGACGGCTTCGGCCCGGTGAGCTTCGGTGCGGTCAAACTGGATGGAGTTTGCGACCGTGGAATGTAGATCGTTGCCGAAGCAAAGTTGCCTGTTACGAATCCAACGGCACTTCCGTCCTGCCCGAGAGCTCGGACTTTGATGAAGAACTGATCGCCAGGATTGATGGACACCTGATTTCGATTGTCCGGCAGCGTTGTTTCCGGCGGCGTATACGAGGTGCCGTTGATGCGCAGTCTCACAGGGAGTCGTCGAGCTCGCGAGCATCAGCTGCCTGCTGCGTCGTCTGGAAGGCGGCTGATGCGATCGCGGTTGGATCAGCAATTTGAGTCAGTTGATCAGAATTTGAAGTTGTGAGAACATAATCGAATTGGCGTGTTGCCACCCAGGAAATAAGATCTGACTACGGATACGTCAGGGATGTTACTGGGGGTGCTGGAGTGATCTCAAGGCCAGTTCGTCCTCTCAGGACTTGCTGCCTGTTTTCACAACATCGACGCGCCGGCGATGGCCATGTTGAAGGCGTTAAACAGGAAGTGGACCATGACAACCGTGCGATAGCTGCGACGCTGGATGTAGGTGTACCCGATCGCGAATGCCAGCGGCAACAGGGCGATACTGTCGGGAAAGCCGTGAGCGAAACTGAACAGTACCGATGAAACGATCCAGGCAATCATCAGATTGTTCTGTTGCCACAGTCCACCCAGCACGGTGACTCGGTACAGCAGCTCTTCGACCAGCGGCGCGACAACGACCGCCATGACGGCGATCAAGGCCATGATGTTCCAGTCGACGCCCTCAGTCAGCATTTCCAGAAACGGGTGTGACGGAGCATCGGGCAGGATGTTGACGATGAGAATCCTCAGGATAGATGTTGGCAGATACGCTACCAAAAACGTTTCGCAGGCGAATCGTAATTCTGTTGTCAACGACCACGGTTCGGGATTGGCTTGTGAGTTTGTTGCGGTGTCTGCATACGGATTGGCTGCAGCATACGGATTGGCTGCAGCATACGGATTGGCGAATGTGTCCTCATCGTTGAGGAAGTCGACTTCGGCGTCTGAAGTATCAGGATCAGCCTGTGCAGCGCTGAACGGCTGATGTGCAGCAGCTTCAAAGGGGGGATAGCGAACATCAGCATTCGAAACCGATCGCCGACTGTGGTTGGTCTGCGCAAGGCAGGTTGACACTCCGAAGACGCAGAACATGATTCCGTTGATAGTCAGCGTTTGCCACAGCATCGTGTTGAATTTGGCCTGCATGCCGGCCTTCTTTTCGGCCTCGTCATCTTCGGCGACGCTTTCATCGACAGCCTCCGCTGCTTCGTTTTCCGTGACGGTTTCTGCAGTCGCTTCGTCCGGTTCCTCAACGACGGCGAATGCAGCATCACCGTTTGCTGCTTCTTGCAACATGCCTTCAGGAAGCAACGCTGCCAGCAATGCCAGCAATACCATCAGAGCCATCATTCCGGACAGAACAATGCCGCCAATCAATAATGGCGGCGGGATTCGCAGTGGCTTTCTGGTTGCTGTTGGCAGGATGTCTGTGCCGGCAGCCAAACGTTGCCACCAGATGATGATCATCAGCAGGCTGCCGGCCATGGCGGACATCACCAGCAACGCTGCGATAACGTTCCCCAGAGTGGCTTCGACGGCTTCAGGTTCAGCCTGAGCGAACGTAAGGAGTTTTTGCGTGGTGAAGATGGCGGGCACCGAATTGATGGGAGTGACTGAAAGAACGCGAGGGGAAGTTGTTTCGCCGAATGTGCAGGATATGATCCGGCTTTTCCGATTGTAGCCAAACTCAGGCAGAGTTTGGCGGATTGTGTCGCACTGAACGCGTCACTGACGAAAATCAGACCACGGAGTGAGTTCTTTGTCGACCGTTTTGGATGAGATCGTTGCTCATAAAAGACAGGAAGTTCGTCTTGCGCAGCAACAAACGCCGTTTGCTTCGCTTGAGGAGCAGCTGCCAGCGGCTCCGGTGGTGCGTGGATTTCTGACGGCTTTGAAAAAGTCAGCCCAGCCAGGACTGATCGCAGAAGTGAAAAAAGCGTCTCCTTCTGCGGGGATCATTCGCGAAGATTTTTCCCCCATTGAAATCGCCCGCACCTATGAATCCGCCGGGGCAACCTGCCTGAGCGTGCTGACGGATGAAAAATACTTTCAGGGGCATCTGGGTTTTCTCAAACGGATTCGCCCACGGGTGAACATTCCGGTGATGCGGAAAGAGTTCATCATCGATCGCTATCAGATTCTTGAGGCTCGCGTGGCTGGCGCAGATTGCGTGCTGCTGATTGCAGAGTGTCTGAACGACGACGAAATGCAGGATCTGCACAATTACGCTCATCAGCTTGGCATGGACACCCTGATCGAACTTTACGAACCGTCCAATCTGCCACGCGTGCTGAACACCGGGGCGAAACTGATTGGAATCAACAACCGCGATCTGCGAACATTTGTGACGTCGCTTCAGCACACGTTTGATCTGATGCAGGGCATTCCTGCAGACGTGTTGCTGGTAAGTGAAAGTGGGATTCGAACCAACGACGACATCCTTCGATTGCGCGCAGCCGGCGTTGGTGGTGTTCTGGTGGGAGAGTCATTGATGCGTTGCCCGGATATCGGGGTCGCTGTCAGGGAGCTGATGATTGGGTAGAGTATTGTTCGTTTGGAAATGAAGGATTGTGTGCCACTGCCGTGCTGCCGGAAAGCACTGGCAGCGCCAGTGGCACAGTCGTTTTCTGCCCGACAGGGCACGCGAGTATTGGGGGAGCCGATCTCTTCAGAGACCGGATGTTTTCTCAGGGTCTGCGGACTTCGGTTCGATCGAAATTTTGTTTCATCCACAGTAATGGGCGAAACGACTGCACAATACAAGGAGCATGAGATGAGTGAATCAGGAACAGCAAACGCAGTGAGTACTCCCGTCGAACAGGTGTTGGTTATTCCAACAGCCCTGTTTCACGAAATTGGCCACTTCCAGGGCTTCTGCGGAGAAACAGGTCGTTACCTGGATGTTGTGCTGGACCCGGTCCACGCCAGCTATCGCCCGCGCAACGAAATGGAAGACGACCCGTCGTTTAAACAGCTGATTCCGTACTGCATTTTTCAGTGCGCTGGTCAGGTGTTCAGTTACAAACGCGGCAATGATCAGGGCGAAGCGCGTCTGCATGCAAAGCGTTCGGTTGGCGTTGGTGGCCATGTTTCAACGCTGGATCTCAACGGTGCAGGGTCACCGTATTCTGAAGGGATGAAACGCGAGATTGAGGAAGAGGTCTTCGTGGAAGCGAAATGGACAGAACGCTGCGTTGGTTTGATCAACGACGATGAAACGGAAGTCGGAAAGGTTCATTTAGGCGTAGTTCACATTTTTGACCTCGACTCGGCACAAGTTACCCCACGTGAAAAGTCGATGATACAGGCAGGGTTCGCGCCACCGGAGCAGCTGTTGCGCGAACTTGATGAGTTTGAGACCTGGTCCCAGATCTGCCTCAAGGCGCTGTTTGCGAATGAGTCGTAGGACAATTCGGCAGATGCTGCCGAAGCGGAGTTCTTTGTCGGCAACTATCTGTGGAAGGGTGTAATTGCGAATGGATGAGGTCTGGCGTGAAGTCAGACCTGCAGCCACAATTCTCCGGGTCGACTGCTTATCAGTGAGATCTCTTATCTCTGAAGACATGTTTTCAGAGTGACAACGGAGTGCATTCGAGCGGTAGCTCGAATCGGCAGCGGGCCTGCCGCATCAGGAGTCAATGCCATGAAATCGATTTTCGCAATTATTCTGCCAGCCCTGCTGTTCGTCAGCAGTGCGGTGTGTGCTCAGGAAAGTCGCACAGCAATTCCTGCTGGAGCCCTGACCGAAAAATCGCTCGGCGAAGCGCTGACTGCGATTGGTCTGAAGCCGCTGAAGACAGACCAGCGTCACGACTTCGCCTTCAAAACGAGTATTCGTGGTGAAGAGTGGAAGTTTAGTATGTCTGCCGTGCTGAGCCGCAACAGCGAATCAGTGTGGATCATGGCGTGGCTGGACGAAATTCCGGGTGAGTCTGAGAAGGTACCCCGAACGGCTCTGCTGCGTTTGCTGGCGGCGAATGATCGCCTCGGCAACGGGAAGTTCTTTGCTTACATTCCCACCAATAAACGGTTCGTTTTGCAGCGTGTTATGAAGAACGAACAGATGGGAACGAATGTGCTGATGGCGAGTCTTCAGGATCTGGCCGTGAGCGTCGCGGAAGAATATCCCACATGGTCCGTAGCAGGCTGGGCTCCCGCAACAAGCCACCCGAAAGCTGTCGCGACCGGAGTTCCATTGCCTCCGGGTACCGGGACCGCAGCCAATCGGTCGCCTCGCACGCAGACGTCGGAAGCTCAGTCAAAATTCAACGGCCGCGTGGTTCAATAAGCATTCGCTTATCTGTTTTCGCACATCACAACCTGCGAATCGTCCTTGCCTTACACACGGGGATGTCATTGATCTGTGCGTTCACTTGTGGGCGGGTACATGGCAATCACAAACGGCCTGGGTTGATTTCAAAACGGTCGAATCACGCTGCAAGTGATTCGGCCGTTTTTCGTTTCCACAGCTGCCGGCTTTGGAAACATCACGCTTCGACCGTATGCTGTGTCTTTCACCGCACAGCGAATTTCGCTGACTTGTGGCCGCGAGCGAGAACCGTTCACGACAATAAGTAAACCGCTCTAAGCTAAGCTTCTGTCCTCATGTCTGAACCTGACTCGTCTCCAGCATCGATCCCCTGCCCTGCTCTGCCGGAATCCTTCGAAGATCTGGCAGCTTCACGTCGGCAGTGGATCGACGAAGTGCTGCATCCGTGGTGCCGTAAGGCCAACCTGAAGCAGTTGCGCCGCGTGGAACCGGAATGGCTGGACATTGCAGGTCGCGTGGACATCAACGCCACACTGTGGACCTGGGCGTGGGAACGTTTTGACGGATTGACGCATCCTGAAATGGCGGGAGTCAACGAGACTCATCAGATCCGCGTGTCGCTCAACGACGGAACGGTCGTAACAGGATTTCCCGATTCACGGCTGAGTCTCCGCGGGATGCTGGTGATTGTAGGCAGCGGGGAAGCAGGTATCGAAGAGCACGGACCATTTTCGATCGACGATGTCGCAGCCGTACACGTAATCGCGTAGTTCCGGCGTGCCGGCAGGAATCCGCAGCTCTGCTGCGACCTTGTGCCTACGCCT
>CALFOL010000098.1 GCA_937919915.1 uncultured Planctomycetaceae bacterium | reverse complement strand
GCACAATTCGTTTCGATGCGGAGCCGGGAAAGCATTGGTATCCGCATCGCGATCTTTCCCAGGCCGGGGCGGCTGCTGAGGAAACTCCTTGCGGTCCCAGTCTCGCCAGTAGACCTGCAAATCAGTGTCGTCCGAATCACGAATATAGCGAGATACATCCAAATCATTGCCGCTGAGGTCTGGTGTCGTGTCGAAAAGATCAAGCAGATCTTTTCGTCGAAGCACATGCACGATCGGCTGTGGCGTTGTAACAGACACCCCTGACAATGATTGAGGGCCAACGTCCTGCAGAGCAGCGAGTGCTTCGCGTGCGAGGTTCAATTGTTCTGCTTCATAGGGCAGTGTGTATTTGGATTTCTTTCCGTCACTCGTGTCGATGTCGATGCAATACACAGCAGCCGGCGCGTCGTCTTTGACGCCGCAAACGCCGCGGCGGTTGCAGCGACCGAACCGTTGTACCAGCGACGACCAGGGAGCAAGTTCCGTAAACAGGGTCGTTGCAGATATATCCACGCCAGCTTCGATAGCCTGCGTGGCGATCACAATTCGGCCTGGACCGCATGCATCGATGGAGCTCTCATCCAACGCCTGTGACTGCGTCGCCTGTCGGTCTACTGGACGAAAACGAGAATGAATCAGATACAATTCCGGGGCCGCGTCACTCTTTGCAAAGTTCTTTTGCATGGCCGACTTCAAATCCTGCGAACGTGCCACACTGTTTAAGACGACAAGCGTTAATGTGCCGGGGCGATGCGCTGCAGCAACTTCGTCCGAAAGGGACTTTTCATACCCCTTAGTCGCAGAATCCAGCCGTGTCGCTGCAAAGGAGGCCGGCTTCGAAGCGTTCAATAACCGTTTAACCCGATCATGATTTCGATCTTCGACACTGAGTGTAAGGCCATCGGTGACAGGGTTGGGTTTGGGATGGTCGACCGTTTCAAGTGCATCGTTGTCGAGCGTGGCGGACATCCAGCACGTTTGGCAACTTCCGAAAGTCTGGAGCTTTCTACGGAGTCCCGCGAGCTGACTTGATGTTGTCACGCCGACGCCCATCAACTGCGTTTCATCCAAAACCCACAAGCAATCATTGTTCAGTAAGCCAAAGTGCATTGGCCACCGATAACGACTCATGCCGTAGCCGCGGTTCAGAGCTCGTGAAAGCAGCATGTCCTGCGTTCCAATGATGATTGCGTCGCGTTCCGGGTGTTCGTCCCAGTCTGAAGCATCTTCGCCACCCATCAGGAGGTGCAAACCGACGTCATCGTCGAGCTTCAGGTTCTTCAGCCACTTACGGCATTCATCCCGCGTTTGTTCGACGAGAGTCCGCATCGGCAGGCAGTACACCAGACGTCGAGGTGTTGCAGCCTTCACCGCTTTCTCCGCAAATCGCCGTCGCCAAAGCCAGCCAAGAACTGCGGTGGCAGTCTTGCCCACTCCGGTAGGAACTGACAATAGTTGCGGCAACGTGCCAACAGTCGCGAACCGCCGCTGATATGGGTATGGTTCAGCGTTTCCGGTCGCCTGTTTGAAGAGTTCGTCAAAGCTGTTCACCCATTGACTCCTTTGGTGTCTGCATACGTCTTAATCATCTGCTGTACTTCTTCGTTGATTCTCTCAACCAGCGCCGGTGGTTCCAGCACGGTGGCGTTGCGGCCGAAGCTGAGGATCCATTTTAGAATTTCTTCGATATCCGGTAGCTGAAATTCGGCGATCACGCTGCCGTCTTCCTGTGCGAACAGCTGCTGGCTTTCGTGCCAGATGGATTCCTGAACGTAGCGCGCCGCAGATCGGGCGAAGTGAATGC
>CALFOL010000097.1 GCA_937919915.1 uncultured Planctomycetaceae bacterium | reverse complement strand
TCGATTACACCCCAGTCTGCACGGCAAGGACAATTCGCAGATTTTATGTGCGAAAACATATAAGCGACCGCTTACCTCGCTCCAATGCCAGGCCACCCTGCCCAGCTTCGCCACCATCCATAACTGCACACCACCGTTAAACGAATTCCCGAAATGTACGCTCTTTGTCAGCCTGTTAACGCCCGCCGCCCACGTCCGCTCGCAAAAACACCGGTGACGTCCACGCCCATTGGTCGTTGCGCTGGCGAACTCGCAGATAGTAGCTTGCATCTGCGCTGCCCTCGTCGTGCCATTCTCCGGACCAGTTCCATTCGTGTTCCAGAGGAGCTCGATGAAATCGCCAGGCGGAAGAATCGATGTCGCCGAGATGCCCCGTGCGAGCACCCGCGATGAGTGCTTCGATCGGCCAGTTCACTGTTGTTCCGTTCATCACCGCCTGAACAACGGCTGTGCGGGGGACTTCGACGTGAAGGCACATGCCCTGCATCGCTGGTGTGGAGTTATTCGGATTGCCGGATGTGCGAGTTTCAAACACGACGCTGCTGGCCCGCGTGTCCACCACGCGACTGTGAACATAGCCATCGACTTCAGTGGCTTCTGTCGGCGCGACAACTTCCATGCCTCGGAAACGTGGTTCGACGGCAAGGATGACTCCGTCGCTGATGCCCAGTTCGATCAGCCAGTCCGTCGACTTGTGTCGAGCGCCCCAGCCGACTTCCAGAAATATCTTTGTCCGAATCAGGTCGCCAGTATCTGCGGCGTTGAAATCGTATTGTGAGAACCGCTTCACCAGTTGTCCGTCACGCAACACGTCGATGCAGTCAATCGCAGCTCCGGCAGCGATGCCGAACGCGATTCGCCGCTTTTGATCTCGCGAAATCACCGCGCCCATCGGCGCGTCGTTGACTGCGAAGCAGATATCCATTCTGTCGCCGGTGAGTGCGTACATGCGGCGATTCGCCAGCGCGTCCCAGATCGCTTCTCGCGATAAGTCTTCGGCCCAGACACCGGTCAATCCGTGGCCGAAACTGCCCGGGTGAGCACTGTGATGATCCGTGCCGCCGGAAAAACCAAACACAAGCCCTCGTTCCAGTCCACGTTGAATCGTGCTTTCGTAATCACTCGGGCCCATTGAATGCAGAAACGGGCGAGTGTTCTCATTCGATTCCGAACACCCGTGCATCGACAGCATTTCCACGAATGGAGCGAACTCATCACTGAACGAATCCCAATCGACGCCTCGTGTGCCCTTGCGGTAGCCGAGGTGATGCGGCTGAGCGAAGGATTCGACGCCCTGCTGGCGCAGACTGCGTAGTTGGCCATGCAGATCGGCCAGATTCGTCGGATACAAAATCTCCCCCGATAGATCGCGATAGACGATATTTCGATCACCGGTCGCTGTGAAGTGCACTTCAAAACCCGGATAAACGATGAACGATCCTTCGCTGTTGAAGGCCCGCAGCGTTTCCAGCATGCGTCCCCAACCGGCCTCTAATTTCGCAAAGCCTTCTTCATGGAAATCGATGATGTATTGAATTTGCTCATCCGGCGGCGGCATGTCGGGCCAGTGCGCGTGTCCGGTGACGCTCACGAAATCCAGTCGCTGCCGCGCGTTGTTCAGTGCGTCTTCAAGTGAACCGTGGGCGTACGAAATCCCACAATGATTGTGAATATCACCGAAGAACGTTTTGTAAGATGCGTAGGGATTCATTCTCTAACCTGTTAGAGCAGATTACTTATTGTTGTGGACGGTACTCGCTCGCGGGAGCAGGCTTTCTTTGATCGAAACACGTGCCCCGCGGCCACAAGTCAGCGTATTACGCTGTAGTTCAGCTGCCATTGATCCGTGGCCATCGATCGTTTAACCCCGTTTAACCCGTAGCCGCAGGGCCGCAGGCGAGGGGGTCAGCGGGATCCACACGACCTCACCTGCGGCTACGGGTTAAACCACGTCTGCCCCCGCGGTTTCGTCTCTAAAGAATATCAACATCACAACAAAGGCAACGGCCCCCAATGCCTGCCATTACGTACCAATAGTTGCTGTAGCCGGCTGCATCCATGCCGTTCGGTCCGGCGAGCGAACCCGCCAGCACCGAATTCAACTGCACGGCCACCAAAGGCCCGATTCCGTAGAACACAAAATTGAACACGGACTGGGCTGAGTTCCTTAGATCCGGAGGCGCGGTGCGGTCGACGTAGATGATGCAGGTCGAAAAGAAGAACGCAAAGCACACCCCATGAAATGCCTGCCCGGCTACCTGACACCAAACCGGAAGTTCGCTCGAAGCGTGCAGACTAAACCGCGCGACAAACGCTGCGATGCCGATCAGCAGCATTGCACGAAACCCGAACTTCGTCAGCAGACCGCCCAGCACCACATACATCACCAGTTCAGCTGCCTGCCCCAATGACATCGCGGGCATCGTATATGCATCGTTCAGTCCGACAACTCTCAGAAACGACGACATCTGAATGAAGTAATTCACATGAGTGATACTCAACAGCAGCGTCACGACGAGCAGCACGCAGAATGACGGACGCTTCAGCATGCTGAACGCTTCCAACGCTGCGAAACGTTTTTCGGAACTCACTGTCTGCTGCGGTATCGGCGGCGTGTCCGGCAACAGAAAAAACGCCAGCACGCCGTAGCCGATCGCCAGTATCCCTGCCCAGCGCACCGATGTCAGCATCTTCGCGGCGATGAATTCCACGTCGTCTCCAGCGAAGAACGGCGGCAACCACTGAAACCGCACGTTGGTCTTCAATGCAATCAGCGGGAAGAACCATGCCACGGCAATCCAGCCGACGGTTGACCATAGCCGAACGCGGGGAAACTGTAGGGATGGGTTTGCCAGATGTCGCATCGCCAGCGCGTTACAAATCGCGACGGCTGGCATGAACAACATCGCAAACAGTACCGACAGCACCAGCCATGCAGCGAAACTGGTTTGCGTCGCTGTGATCAGCTTTAGAATGCCGCCGAGTATCATCAGCACGCCGAGAAAGCGTTGCGCCGAAAAGTGGCGGTCAGCGAACCGGGTGACGAACGGAGAGCAGATGGCTCCCAGGGAAGCGGCGAGGCCAATGATCCAGCCAACCTGCGAATCGGTGAATCCCAGTCCGCCTTCTGTCGCCGGGTCGGCCTTCAGAAACCGACCGGCAATCGGCAGCCACAATCCGTAAACCGCGAACTGCAGGAACATCATGCCGCATAAAAGTGGGTAGCGCATTTTGCTGTGGCCTGCGTTGGATTCAATCTGCGGCTGAGTCATCTGATGAGATCCCTGGTTGGTTTGAGTTCGTTTAACCCGTAGCCGCAGAGGCGAGGTTCGTGATGGATCCGGCCAACGGCTTCGCTGATGGCGCGGGGTAAACGAATTGCGTCATCGTCCCGGTCCGTCCGGCAGGTCAGCCATTTGCAGTGTCTGTCCGCCCTCGTCGATTGACTGCATCGCGGCTCGCGTCATTCGCGTGGCCTCCATGCCGTACCAGCCGTTCACCGGTGACACTCCGCCTCGCGCGAACGCGGCGATTTCCTGAACGAGCTTCCGGTCTGCTCCGAAGTGCGACGTCTCGAAGGCTTCGGCTTTGCACGTGATGATTTCATGCCGTCGTTCACCGTAATCCGTCACGAGATCAATCTCGCCCCGCAGCCGCGTGAGAATCATGCGCCCCTTTGTGCCGACAAGTTCCAGTGTTTCTTCGTCTTCCGCCTGCGGACCGTACACCGCGTAGAAAATCGTGGCGACGATACCATTGTCGTACTGATAGTGGATCGAAGCATGGTCGAAGATGTCCGAACCGGCTTTGTAAACACAGTTGTCCTTCCGTTTCAGCGGGTCCGTTTCGTCATCGAACGATGCCTCGACAGCTCCACGCATTTGGTCCTGAGTCTTCGGTCGAATTTCACTGGCTCGATAGGCACAATTCCAGTCACAGGACGCACAAAATTGCGGAGCGTCCTCTCGCATCTGAAACACGTTCCGTCCGCCAAATGCATTGACCTGCCGACAACGCCCTTTCGCAAACCAGTTGAAGACATCCGTGTAGTGCGACGCTTTGTCGTTGAGCGCCCCGCCACTGATGGCGCGCGTGCGGTGCCATGTTTGAAAGTAGAACGAATACGGCAGCACGGCTCGAATCAGCATCATCTTCAGATCGCCGATGACGCCGCTTTCCAGCATGTCATGCAGTTCAATCCACGGCTTTTCATAGCGCCGCGTGAACCCCATGATCATCGGGTTCCTTGAACGATGTTCTTCTACGCGGATTGCCACGGCATCTTCAATCGTGTGAGCAATCGGTTTATCCAGATAAACCTTTTTCCCGGACCGCAGAGCTGGGCCGGCAGCTTCGAGATGTGCGAAAGTCGGCGTGGTGATTACGACAAGATCAACGTTGTCGTCGTTGATCAGTGCTTCGGCGCCAGTATGAAAGGCCGGTGAAAACGGTTCGTTGCCAGCCGACTTCGCTGCGGCATTGACGTCATCGCGTGCAACCTGCATGCGAGATTCGGTGCGATTGCAGAAAGCCGTGATGGTGATATTCAGCTCACGACTTTGTTCCGCGATCTGGCGTCCGATGCAGGTGATCCCCCGGCTGCCGGTGCCGATGATGCCAACTCGGATTGTCGCATCACTCATTGCGTTTCCTAAAACGTTCCGCCGGAAATCCCACACCGATACACGGATGCGGAAACAGAGGATAGCAAAGTTGCGACGTGATTTCAGTCGAGTCAGCAGTCACAGGTCACTACTGCAGTTTGCGGAATATTGGGGGCTGGCTGATAAAGCGTTTATGCGCGCCTTCTCGATCCTGTATTGCCGCGTCTCATCATGATTTCGCTGATTGAATCGCTTTGCCATGACAGGTTTCACCACGGGTGCATGAGTCCGAAACAAAGGACGAATGTCTCAATTCCTCGGGCCGAAGGACATCGTTTGTGCCGGACAGCCGAATATTTCCACCAGCGACGGCGAAACTTGCGGGAATGAAGTTGAATGGGGCCGGCTTCCAACACCTCTGCATGAGCCAGTTTGATCTCAGCCGCGGTGATTTCCGTGCGGCGGATTTGCGAGGGGACTGTTCGCATGTGAAGTTTTGCAAAATCAATTCGCGGAAGGCTCGGCTTTCCGGAGGTCAGTTCGCCCATTCCGATTTCTCCGATTCAAATCTCACCGGTGCGGCAATGGAGGAAGCCGACATGATGGGTTGCCAATTCGTGCGAACCGTCCTGAAGAGGGCCGATCTTCGCGGCACGAAATCCGATCGGGTAGCCTTTGAAGACGTCATATGGCAAAGTGCCGTTTTCGATGAGCCCACCAGGTTTTCGACCGGATTCGCGATCCCTCCGGAGCCGAACTGGCGACGGCAATGATCCGCGAATGTCGCAAACCGTTCGAGTACCGGCGAGGAAGTCACCAAAGCGTGTTACTTTTGGATGCCGTGGACGGCGGCTATGCTGATGGCGACCACGACCGCGCCGATCAATGGCTGGAAGTTATCGGAGAATAAGCACCCGCCCACAAATAATCGCACATAATGAATGACCACCCAATAATTCAG
>CALFOL010000096.1 GCA_937919915.1 uncultured Planctomycetaceae bacterium | reverse complement strand
TCGCACGTTTGCCAACATCACCAACTTCGTCCCCGATCGCCTGGAAGTCATCGCGGACGAAATGGATATTCTGGGCACAGCCGTACTTGGCCTCACCCTGAAATGTGCGCGATGTCATTCCCACAAGTTCGATCCGATTCCTCAACAGGACTACTATCGACTGACGGCAATCTTCAAGGACGCTTATGACGAAAATGACTGGTTGAAATCGCAGGGACCACGAACGCTGCCATACGTCACGACAACGGAACGCCAGGCATTCGAACAGCACGAAAAACAGATTACCGAGCAGCTCGAACTGATCAAAGAACAGCTGAGTGAAGAGACTGACGTGACCCGGAAAACGCAGCTCGAACAACAAATCAAAGACATCGAAGGACAACGTAAGCCGGAACCGCGGATTCACGCGCTGTGGTCGCGAGGTGAGCCTTCGCCAACGTACATTTTGAAACGCGGAAACTACCTGACACCAGGACGACCCGTCGAACCAGGCGTTCCAGCCGTGCTGTCGCACGGCCAGACACCGTTTGAGGTGCGTCCACCGTGGGAGAACGCCAAGCCGACCGGGCGCCGTCTGGCGTTTGCACGCTGGCTGACGCAACCCGATCACCCGTTGACGGCGCGTGTGATGGTGAATCGAATCTGGCAACACCATTTCGGCACAGGCATCGTCAACACTCCGGGCAACTTCGGCAAAGCGGGCTCGCGTCCCACGCATCCGGATCTGCTGGACTGGTTGGCGACAGAATTCGTCCGCCGCGACTGGAGCGTCAAGTCCATGCATCGACTGATCGTTACGTCGAGTACCTATCGCCAGAGTTCTCAGGTGGCGGAAGAATCGTCGCGACTCGATGCGGACGGACGTCTGCTGTCCCGCGCACCGCTGAAACGACTGGAGGCGGAGGCGCTTCGAGACACATTGTTGTTTGTGGCGGGTAAACTCAACGACACGCCCTTTGGCCCTCCCGATCAGGTTGATCTCAGGGCTGACGGACTGGTCACGTCGCAATCGTCTGAAAAAGGCTGGCGTCGCAGTATCTATGTTCTGCAGCGCCGCACGCAGATTCCGACACTGCTGGACAACTTCGACTATCCTCAGATGGGGCCAAACTGCGTTCAGCGCGGGGAGTCACTTGTCGCTCCTCAGGCTCTGCATTTGATGAACAATAAGATGATTTATCAACTGGCGGAACACTTCGCCGATCGCGTGCGGTCGGAAGTCGGCGATGATCGCGCAGCACAGGTCGAATCGATTTATCTGCGCGCGTTCGGTCGGCCACCAACATCGGAAGAGAGTACAATCGCCGTGGACGCTTTGGAAGAACTGACGAAACAGTGGGCCACGAAGACAACAGGCGCGGCCCCTGCAAAGATCCCGGCACAAGTGGCATTAGTCACGTGGTGCCATGCCGTGATGAATCTGGCGGAGTTTTTGTATGTTGATTGATCGCCATCCGACGTCGCGTCGCAGTTTTTTCAATCATGTCGGCACCGGACTGCACGGCGCCGCCTTGACGTGGCTGCTTGGTCGCGATCTTTACGCGACGGAAAAGCACGCGACGGAAAAGCACTCGACGGGCACGAATCCGCAGCAACTCCATCATGCGCCTCGCGCAAAGTCCGTCATTCATCTGTTCATGAACGGCGGGCCCAGCCAGATGGACCTGTTTGACCCGAAGCCCATGCTGGACAAACATCACGGCGAGGAGCACTTTGAAAAAATCGCGGGAGAAGTGGAATTTCCGGAAGCCGCCGGAGCTCTCATGCGAAGTGCGTTCAAGTTTGCCCGGCATGGTGACTGCGGGATGTGGATGTCCGATGCGATGCCGCATCTGGCGAAGCAGGTCGACAAGCTCGCGTTGATCCAGTCGATGCACACGACCAACCTGACGCATGAGCCTGCGTTGTACAAGATCCATTCGGGCAGCGAGTTCATCGGGCATCCTTCATTAGGTTCGTGGGTCTCTTACGGGCTTGGTACCGAAAACGAGAACTTTCCCGCATATGTAGTGCTGGACGATCCGCTCGGTCTGCCGGTCAACGGGATCGACAACTGGAGTGCCGGATTTCTGTCCGCAGTCCATCAGGGAACTCGTTTTCGCGCGACGGGTTCACCGGTGCTGAATCTCAAACCCGACTACAATCAGCCCGACAGTGTTTCGCTGTTCGAACGAGATTTGATTACCCGACTGGATCGCATTCACGAGCAACGCCGCCCCCATCGGCCACAACTTGACGCACGCATCTCGACCTACGCGCTGGCCGCACGCATGCAGGTCACTGCATCCGATGCGCTCGATCTTTCCCAGGAAACCGCAGACACTATGCGCCGATACGGAATCGATCAGAAGAAAACCGAATCGTACGGTCGCCGCTGCCTGATCGCCCGCAGACTGATCGAACGTGGCGTCCGCTTTGTGCAGTTGTTTATCAACAGTCAAATCTGGGACAACCACAGCGCCATCGCAACAGGACTGAAGGATGCCTGCGAGAGAACTGATCAACCCGTCGCGGCGTTGCTGGAAGATTTACAGCAACGCGGCCTGCTGGACGACACGTTGGTAATGTGGGGCGGTGAAATGGGCCGATTGCCAATCGCTCAGCTACCCGGCGACAAGAACGTGCGCAACGCCGGACGAGATCACAACAAGAACGCGTTTTGTACGTGGATGGCGGGCGGAGGAATCAAAGGCGGCACGGTTCACGGCCAGACCGACGATTTTGGCTTTGCTGCGGTTGAGGACCGCGTGAGTGTGGAAGACTGGCACGCGACGCTGTTGCATCTTCTCGGCCTGCATCATGAAGAACTGTTCCTCGAACGCAACGGCCTCAAAGAGCGGCTGACCGGCGTCACCAGACCGAAGGTCGTGCATGAGATTCTGGCATAAGCATCGGCCCAAAATAGACGCACATATCAACCATAGCCCGGTGTGTACGGCAAGGACAATTCGCAGGTTATTATGTGCGAAAACAGATAAGCGAATGCTTAGTTTGCCACAGCCTGGCGGCGACCGCAGAGTGGATTCCTTCTCATCGACGTTTCTTCCAGGTGATTAATTAAGACCATGACACATCATTCCTTATTGCCGGCATTGATAACTGCGTTGTTGTGCTGCCTTCCGTTGAATGCGGAGGAAGTCAAAGTCGGTTCTTACCAATTGCGAATCCCAGACGGCTTTCAGATCGAATTGGTCACCAGTCCCGATCTGGTCGAACGACCGATAGCGATGTCGTTTGATGAACAGGGTGCTCTGTATGTGACCGATTCCGCAGGGATGTCGGATCGAGCCGACAGACAACTGGAATTGAAGCCGCACCGCATTCGAAAACTGATCGACACGAACGACGACGGCGTCTACGACCAAGGCACGTTGTTTGCCGACGGCATGATGTTTCCGGAAGGCTGCCTGTGGTACGAAGGTTCTCTGTACGTTGCCGCGCCGCCTCATATCTGGAAGCTGACCGATACCGACGGCGACGGCCAGTGCGATCAGCGTGACATCTGGTATGACGGACAAACCTTAACCGGTTGCGGCAACGACCTGCATGGTCCGTATCTGGGTCCGGATGGCTGGTTCTACTGGTGCAAAGGAGCGTTCGCCGAACAAACTCATAAAATTAACGGACGCGACTTCACCACACGGTCATCGCACATCTTTCGTTCGCTGCCCGACGGGAGTCGCATGGAATCTGTTCTGACCGGTGGAATGGACAACCCGGTGAATGTCGCGTTTCTTCCCGACGGCGAACGTTTTCTGAGTTGCACGTTCTTTCAGCATCCGGCCAACGGTCGGCGCGATGGGTTGATTCATTCGATCTATGGCGGAGTCTACGGCAAAGACCATGCTTCCATTTACGAACACCCGATGACCGGCAGCGTGATGCCCCTCATGACACATATGGGAGCGGCCGCTCCGTGCGGGCTGCTGGCGATCGACAGTCGCGATCGGTTTTGGGGAACGCGCAAGCAGCGGTTGCTGGCTTGCTACTTTAATCTGCACAAAGTGGTTGATCACGAACTGGAACGGAGCGGTTCGACATTCATCACGCATGAACGAGATCTGGTGGCCTGCGATCATCCCGACTTTCATCCGACGGATGTCCAGCTGGCTCCGGACGGAAGCCTGCTGATTGTTGATACCGGAGGCTGGTACAAGATCTGCTGCCCGACTTCGCAGCTGGCCAAACCCGATGTCTTTGGCGCCATCTATCGCCTGAAACGCAGGGACCAGCAGAAGATCGAAGATCCGCTGGGCAGCAAGCTGGCATGGGATGACCTGACCAGTCCTGAACTGGTTGATCTGCTGAACGACCCACGCACCTTTGTTCGCGAACGCGCCGTCAGAAGCCTGCGCGGCCGAGGCCAGTCGGCGCTGTCGGCGCTGCGAGATGGAATGACTCATGACGTGCCCATCATTCGAACTCGAGTGATCTGGGTGCTGGCCGGAATGGATCTGCCTGACGCGCGAAAAATCATTCGAGACGCGCCTACCGGAGAGACGTCGATGAGAGACGCGTGCCTGTATGCAATTTCGCTATGGCGTGATACCGCTGGCTTCGATGCGGCTGCCACGTTCGTCACAGGCGATGACATGCGCACTGCGCGGCTGGCGGCGGAAGCTCTGGGACGGCTGAACGATCCCCGAGCAACCTCAAAATTACTGATGGCGCTGTCGTTGCGAAACGTCCTTCCAACCGACTACGACAACACCGGAAGCCCGACGTCTTCGGCCGTTCGAGTTCGCGAACACGCCTTCATCAATGCACTGATTGAACTTGGTGATGCCCCGGGAACGAAAGCGAGCCTGCAGTCGAACGATCCGCACGTCATTCGCGGAGCACTGGTTGCACTGGACCAGATGCCAGGCGATCACCTGACCGCCGATACCATTCTGCCGTTCCTGCGGCATGAAAACGCATCGGTCGCACGAACCGCGGCCTGGATCGCCGGGAATCACTCAGGCTGGGGCCAGAAACTGTTTGCCTTTTACGCCGCGGAACTGAACAGTGTGGCACAGGATTCGGCAGAACAGCTAACGGAACAACTGGGTCGGCTTGCGAAGTCCGTCCCCATTCAAAATCTGTTGCAGCTGACTCTGCAAAACGGATCACCCGAACAGCAACGCGTCGCTTTGCAGGCGATGACGACTTCCGGTCTGTCGACGGTGCCAAAAAACTGGCTGGATCAGGCCGCTGTGACTCTGCCGGAATTGTCCGCAGCCCTGCAGGCCGACGCGATTGCAGAAATTCGCCGCTGGCCAATGCCAAAGGACGTGCATGTCGAATTGGACAACGCGTTGCTGACGCTCGCAGGAAATTCCTCAATCGAAAACGGTCCGCGCCTCGATGCTTTACAGATCTGCCGTCCGCTTACCCAGGTGTCGGACGACTTATTCACCTGGCTGATGTCGGCACTCACCAGCGATCCGGAACAGGGGCTGAGAACTCCCGCTGCCGGCATTCTGGCCAAAGCCGGGCTGACTGCCGAACAACAATCGCAGTTGCTGCCCGCGCTGCGCCAATTCGGCCCGTTCGAACTGGCGGCTTTGCTTCCAGCGCTCGCCAGCGACAGCGACGAATTCGGACAACGGTTTCTGATGGCAACGGAAACGTCGCCCGGTTTTCAGGGTCTGCGAGTGGATCAATTGCAGGCCGTTCTGACGAAGTTTCCAACATCCACTCAGGTTGCCGGAAAGCGACTGCTGTCAAAACTGAACGCGTCGGTCGAACAACAGACAGCTCATCTGGAAAGCCTGCTGGCTGAACTGAAACCCGGTGATGCTCGTCGGGGTCACGAAATCTTCAACAGCAAAGTGGCCAGGTGCATTGCCTGCCACGCCCGAGGCTACAACGGCGGACGACTGGGGCCGGATCTGACCAACATCGGCAAAGTTCGCAACACACGTGATCTGCTGGAAGCCATCATCTACCCCAGCGCCAGCCTTGTTAGAGGTTACGAACCGGTCACCGTGTTACGGACGAACGGCCTGACAGAATCCGGCATCATTCGCTCAGAAGACCGCGACAACATCGTGCTGGCGATTGACGCCGAGAAAGTCCGACACATCCCTCGCACCGGCATCGAAGAGATTCAACCCGCATCCCTGTCGCTGATGCCGAAAGGAATGGACAAAGTTCTGACGCCACAGGATCTGGCCGATCTGATTACGTTTCTGCAGCAATAGAGCAATAGACCTTTTGTTGCGGACGGTTCGGGCTCGCGGGAACCGGCTCACGTAGGGCGAAACACGTCCGCCGCGGCCACAGGTCAGCGAATTTCGCTGTCGTAAAATGCAGATCCCCTGATTTGTTTCCCGTTTGTTCCTGTGGGTGCAGGGCGAATCAACGCTGGTACCTGGCATGCTCAAGTTGAAGCCCGGCACACGCTTTGAGGCGACTACTCACATTCGGTGAACAGCGAGATCGTTGTCACACCGAAAAGATCGAATCCGGAACGGTGCCGGTGCTGTCCGCGAACGAATCCAGAGGAATCTGCAGCGACCGCAGGATGCTCAGGTACACGTTGGACATCCGAGTTCCCTGGTTCTTCCAATAGGTGCCGTGCTTCAGTCCCAATTGCTTACCACCTGCAATCAGCGTGGGCAGATTGGTCGGGTTGTGTGTTGTGCTGGCTCCGCTGCCATACAGCACGATCGTGTTGTCCAGCACAGGGCCATTTGCATCCTGATACTGCATCAGGCGTTGCAGAAATCCAGAGATCTGTTCGCTCAGAAAGCGGTCGTATTTGGCAAAGTCCAGCTGCCCGGCCGGGTCTCCCGCGTGCGACAGCGAATGATGAGTTTGCGACAGACCCAGTTTCAACGGGAAAGTGTCGCTGATGCCCATCCCGTCTTCTCGGTTCAGCATGAATGCGACGGACCGAGTAATATCCGCATCGAACGCCAAAGCGATCAGGTCGAACATGTTGCGATAATAATCGGCCGGGGTGTCGCTGCTGGTGACATCCAGATTCAGGTGCGAATAGTCCTGGTCCTTGACCGGTATGTCGATCCACTGTTCTGACGCGATCAGGCGAGATTCGACTTCGTTCAGCGACGTCAGATATTCCTCCATCTTCGCCTTGTCCGTTTTCCCCAGCTGTCGATTCAGTGATCGCGTACTTTCCAGAACCGCATCCACAAGTTTAAGGCGACGTTTCAGGTGTTCCCTTTTGGCCGCCAGCGACGCTGTGTCGCTGCGAAAAAGTCGGTCGAAGATTCGGCGAGGATTGTTTTCAGCGGGAATCGGTTTGCCGTCAAAGTTGTACGAAATCGTGCCTGTTCGAGACAAAAATCCGACTCCGGCGTCAATCGACAGCACCAGTGACGGCTGGCGACAATGCTGTTTCGTATGAGTGGCGATGACCTGATCCAGCCCGACCGTGTTGTAGGCTCCCGGCTTCGGGTCGTGCAGAGGTGCTCCGGTCAGCCACATGTCGGAACATGTATGAGGGTCCGCCTTCGGGCCGCTGGGATGATAGAGTCCGCCAAGGAAACTCAGGCGATCCCGAAATGGTTCCAGTGGCTGAGTCGACTTTGTGAACTCGAAGTCGGCGCCTTCCTGTGACGGAAACCAGTTCCATTCCTGAATGCCATTTTGCTCCTTCGGCAACGACATTCCGTTCGCCGTGTACATCGCACAAAAGCGGCGCGGCGGCTGCTCGGTGGCCACACCGCCCATCGCTTCCAGTAGCGGCAGAGCAAGCGTGGAACCGGCGAAGCCTCGAAGAACGGATCGGCGATGAAGTGCTGGCATAGTTATTTCTTAAGAAACAAATCACTGTGAATCACAAACCGGATCAGATCCAGCATTCGATAGTCCGTCTCTCTGAATTCCAGCTGGTTCTTCCTTAGGAACTCAATCTCGTTATACGTCAACTGCCGACCGATCGCATAAGTTGCCACGTGTTTCAGAAAGCTGAATGCAACCTGATCAATCCTGTCGTTCGCAAGGTATTGCCGAAGTTCAGCGACACCCGCGACTTCAGTACCATCGGGCAGTTTCGATGTCACCAAAGCCGCATCGACAACATGAAAACGACCAGCCGCGTCGAATTCTTCGAACGGAACGCCCCATGGATCAATGCCCTCATGACACTTCGCACAGCCGGGCTGATTGCGATGTCGTTCCAGTTGTTCTCGCAGAGGCAGATGAGACAGATCGTCGTCGAGGTTTGGGACATTGGGCGGAGGATCGTCCGGCGGTTCCGCCACAATCCTGCGAGCCACCCAGGCACCGCGTTTGACCGGATTCGCTTCTCGGCCGTCAGACAATCCCGCCAGCAGCCCCGCCTGACTCAGAAGTCCACCCAACTGAGTGGTGCGATGCTGCAGCGGAACAAACTCGAAACCGCTGTTCGTGCGATGCTTTAGATCGTAGTAACCTGCCACGACTTCGTTGGCGACCACAAAATCTGATTCCACAAGATGACGCACAGGCAGGTTGTGTTGCATCAAGTGCGATACAAAGTGCAAAGGTTCTTCGCGAAGCTGCTTCTGCACGTCTCGGGTAAGTTTCGGGAAGCGCTGCTGGTCGATTTTCACAACATCGAATTTATCAAGACTCAGCCATTGCCGAGTAAACTCGTGTGAGAATAGAGCAAACTTCGATGACGACGCCATTCGATCAATCTGCTGATCGAGCTGTTCGTACAGACGTCCCTCCAATGCGAGCTGTTGTAACGGTTCGTCCGGAGCCGTGTTCCACAAGAAGTACGAGAGTTTTGATGCAAGTTCGCCCGATGACAAATCTTCGGCGTCAGCGGTGGCACTGTCTTCAATCAGAAACAGAAACTGTGGAGACGTAAGCACCACCAGCAAAGCATCTTTGATGCTGCTTTGAAAATCGCCAGTGGCGTCGAAGGAAGACTGCCAGATTTTCAACAGAGCCCGTTCTTCTTCCGGCAGAACGGGCCGTCGGAATGCTCGAGTGGCAAATTCACGAATGACCTTCGACACATACGTGGCCGGATCCGTGTCCGCAGCGTTATCGGTCAGCGGCAGAATGTTGGCATGAGTTTTCGGTGGCCACTGTTCGTAATAGGGTCCCTCAAGCTGCACCGACTGAATCTGCAGCCGTGGCATGTCACGACCGTCTATGAATTCGCTTCGCACACCAAGATCCGACACTCCGGCCAGATAGTTGTCGTTGCCGTCCTCCACGCGGGCAATCGGAAAGTCGTTGATCGCTCCCACGAAGGTAAAGTCCTGAAGGGCGGTGTCGGCAATTTCGACCGGCGTACCCACGGGGCTCATCGTGCTGCCGCAGTCCCGCCGAACTCCAAGAGAGACTCCCAGTTGCAGCCGCCGCTGTTCGAACTCCAGGAACTGAATACCCAGGACGTCCCCATCCGGCAGCCGGGAAAATGTGACTCGCTCCACAACAGCGTGCTCCGAACACCGGGCGACCACGGAAAGCGGCCCCTGCGGAAGTCGAACGGCCAGAAACGACGGCCCGTTCAGCGTCCCGGAAAAATGTCGATCCCCGAGCTGCAGCTGAAGTTCGGGCGGACGTTCTGGTTTCGGCGGTTTTGCAAATCGCCGTCCCGGTTCAATCAGCGACTGGAGCTCTTCCAGACGCAGAGCTCGGCGAAAGAAATGAACTTCGTCGATATCGCCGTGGAACACCTGAGCATCCTGAATGCGTCCAATGTGCAGATCAACGGCTGGGTTGTCCAGATTGGCCGGCGGGACGGTTCCCCTAGCAACCTCGTACCCATTGACATACAGCCGAGTTTCGTTGTCCGCGCGTTTAACGATCGCGGCGACGTGCTGCCAGCGGTTTGCCTTGATGAGTCCAGGCCTCGACTGCACGGTTCCGTTTTGTTGATTCGCCGGAGTCACCGTTTCGATCCGCAGCACTCCACGATCATTCGGCATGTCGAAATACCAACCGTGAGTCCAGCTGTATTTACCAAGACAAACCAACCCGGCCTGGCGAAGGTCGTCTGGTCGAATCCACGCCGCCACCGTGAAGTCACCTTCGGCGACGTTCATCGAATCATCTCGCGGGATCCTCACGGAACCGCCGACACCGTCCACATGAATCGCTTTGCCGAACGGCGAATCAACAAACGTCGCTCCCTCCACAAGCTCACCGGTGAGAGGCTTTCCTCCATCACGGCTTGTTGCGGCCCCGTCGAAATTCCAGGTCCCAATCAGACCCTTTTTGAGTTCTGATCCGTCAATGGTTTCGGTCGTCGCTGGTTGTTCCGGATTCACGTCGACTCGGTAAACACCGGCCTCGGGAATCGTCACCCGAGAACGAAACTCCGACTCGCTCGAAGTCACCTCGGCACCGGACATCGCCCGAGCAACCACGGTTGCAGGCGCATCGGTGACGGGATGCTGATTACCCAACAGCAGGCCGTCATCGTACTTCGCTGCTCGAACGGTCACTTTGAAATTGCCGTGCGGAGGAAGTTCTCTGAAGGAAAGTTTGAAGTTGGCGTTCGGGCCGTACGTGCTTTCCCGTCCGAAGATTTCGGCACTCGGAATTGCGGGTCTCAGCAGCAAACCGCCGGGCACGGATTCTGCATCGCGTCCTTTGGGATAACCGGGCGTTCCTCGAAGACACGCGAACACGGCGTGGTAGATGCTGTCATAATCTCGCCAGCCTCGGACGGTCGAGTTTCCTTCATAGCCTTCATTGAAGCGAAACGTGGTTCTCATTTTCAGCGGCACAAAGTCGAAGGGCTTCGCGAGAATCGGCTGAGTCACCACGAAATCGGCGTTTTCCAGCAGTCGATTGTTCGCTCCCAGAATGAGTGCTTCCGGCAGCGGGTTCGCGTTGACATTGCGGCCGAGCTCCATTTTTACTGTCTGCACTTCTGGCCGCTTCTGCGGGTCGACGAGGCAGCGATCGAGCGCCTGTTCGGCGATCGTAAAGTAGGCTTCGACCTGCAGCGGAGTCAACTGCAGAGACTGTTGCTGATTGGTGAAGCCATCTTTTGAGACGGCGTCCGGAGGCAGAATCTCAGTCAGGTCTTCCTGGAGTTTCAGGAGGTCTCGCAGCGTGTTGCGATACTGAGCCACCGTGAGTCGTCGGACGGAACCATGGAACTCCTGAGGCCGGGACTGAGCGGTTTTCACAGCAGCATCGATCCAGCTCAGAGTTGCCTGTCGCTGTTCGGCGGCGGGTTGAGCTTCGTCTGCGGGCGGCATCGACTCATCCGTGATCTGGCTGCGAATGTGCTTCCAGGCTTTAAGCCGATTTTCAGGAACGCTGCCATCCAGTTGATCGAGTCGAATTCCGGATTCGCGTTTGTCAGCGTTGTGACACTTCAGGCAGAAGTCGGCGACGAACGGCCGCACGGACGTTTGAAACGCAGCCCGCATCTGTTGCTCAGACGCGAATTCATCCGCCAAAACAGCAGAGCACGCTGCTGAGCAAAAAAGGACGAGCAGAGATAAGAGTCGCAGAACGAACATAGCAGCTTTGTCCGAGACATACTGGTCGCCATCCGAGTTTATGTGGGCGGATCGAGGCCAATAAAGCGGTAGGCGAGTTTTCACCTAGGAGGGAGTGGCGGGGAAAAACAGGCAGGATTAGAAAGTGTACTGGCGTCCGCGCCGAGAATCTACGGACGGTCGTGTTTCAACTGATCGCGACCAGCCCGGTGAGCGTTCCTGTGCTGGAACCGAACTTGTTGGCTTTGACGCCCAGCCGCTGAAGCAAAACGGGCACCGGCCTTCAGTGTGCGGCTCGAGTCCAGACGAACAATACTCTTCTGGCCGCGGGTTTTCTCCTCAACTCGTCGGAGTGCCCTGGTTTCTGGAACAGTCAGGAACGGACCATCATTTGACTCTGATGTGCGAATTGCGCCGGACGGGGCGCATACCAATCCACGGTTTACGGCGAGTTTCTTAGCGAATTCCAACAGCGTTCAATTTTCTGCCGCATCTTTGGTCAACCTGTTGACGCCATGTCCCGGAGTCACGTGTCAACGGCCAACTGATCGGCCATGCGCAGAGCGAAGGATCGGGCGCGATTGAGATCTTTTGTGCCGGGGTGGTTGCGATTGAGGCCGCCAATCAGAAACAACGGCCCGACGGTATCCCAACCGCGACAACTGAATTCACCGATGACACAACAGCCACGCTTCTGGAGAGCCCGTCTAAGCGGAGCGTGAAACCATCGCGACAGCCACGGGAGGCCTGCTGTTGAAAACACAATCGCGGTTTGCGGAGCGTTCGCGAGCGATTCTACCAGGATTCGAAGCGAAGCATGATGTCGACCGAAATAGATCCCCGATCCAAAGGCCAGACAATCATAAGCACCCGCCCACAAATAATCGCATATAATGAATGACCATCTAGTGATTC
>CALFOL010000095.1 GCA_937919915.1 uncultured Planctomycetaceae bacterium | reverse complement strand
GTGGCTGGAACTGGGTGGACAGCGAATCGCGTTTACGGGCGACAATCTGTTTGGCAGCCCTTCTGATGAGACTCAGGATGGGCACGAATGCGTTGTCGCACGCAATAGTGGCATTTTTGAGGAAGGATACCTATACGCCGGCCAGTATCTTCAGAAGCTAAAACCGGATCTGATCATGGGTGGGCACTCTTATGTGATGCCGCAGCCGTCGGCCTTTGTTGATCGCTACACCAACTGGGCGAGTGAAATGATCACAATTTATCAGGATCTGTTGCCCGATGCAGACTACGAATATCGTTTCGATCCGTATTGGGTGTCAGCGTATCCCTATCGAGTTGACTTCAGTGCATCTGTTGAACAAACTGTTCAAGTCACCGTTCGTAACTTCCACGGCAAGGAACAACGTCATCGTGTTGAGCTGATGCTGCCGGACGGTGTGTCGGCTGATTCGAGTGTCCTGGACGGTGTAGTGCCAGCCGAATCACGTCGCACTTTCACGGTAAAGCTGACGGCAGACCCAGCTGTTCTGAAACCCGGACTGCACATCGCTCCGTTTGATATTACTCTCGATGACAAGCCGATGGGACAGCTGTTCGATTTTCTGCTGAAGGGCCGTGACTGACGGGGACGGTGCGTCGTTGACTTGGGATTACGCACAAACGCAATCGATCGCGGACATTGTGACAATACAGATTGTACGTATTCAGAAGGCGTAGTGTTTGCACGAGAGCCCTCATTCTCGGACTCCATGAATTGAGCATGAGCGAGCCCATAAACCGCATCGAAACGCACGTCCTGATCGGATCCGCGGAAGATGACCCGATCAATCTGCTGCATCTTGCGACCGGACTGTCCAGGCAGCGAATCAAACTGGCCATGACCCAGGGGGCCGTCTGGCTAACTCGCGGGCGCAATACTCAGCGGCTGCGCCGTGCGAAACGCGCGTTGCGAGCCGGTGACGAGGTACATCTGTACTATGACGCAAATATTCTGGCGCGGACTCCCGTTGAGCCAACCCTGATCGCAGACCTGGGACCCTATTCTGTGTGGCGTAAACCCTATGGGGTTTTATCGCAGGGGACGAAGTGGGGCGATCATTGCACGGTGGTGCGTTGGGCCGAGCGGCACCTGCAACCAGAGCGTAGCGCGTTTACCGTTCATCGACTCGACCGGGCGGCCAGTGGTCTGATTCTGGTGGCCCATTCCAAGACGATGGCGGCTGCGTTATCGGAACTGTTTCGAAACCGTAAGTTGGAAAAACGCTACCGGGTTTTGGTAGCCGGAGACTTTTCCCGGCAACCCAACCCGATTCGGGTGGAGGAGCCCATCGACGGAAAGGAAGCGATCAGTGAATTCTCGCTGGAGCGCAGCGAAGGCGAGCGGTCCGTTGTCGACGTGCGCATTGAGACCGGGCGCAAGCATCAGATTCGTCGTCACCTGGCGGGCCTGGGCCATCCTGTCATCGGTGATCGTTTGTACGGTCACGGGGAGGAAGACGGGATGGATCTGCAACTAACGGCGTATCTATTGCGGTTTCGTTGTCCGGTTAAGGATACGCAGGTCGAGTATCGACTGGCGTGTGAGTGACAGGCCGCAGAGCCAACTGTTGGCAGAGGCCGTTGAAGCGTTTGCCAGGGATCACCAAATCGGAATCGGTTGACTGCCTGTCACCAGGCGGACCAGATCGGTCGGCAGATTCTGTTGCAGACGCAGTTCGCCGAGGTTGAAGACAGAATGGAAGATCGTCGACAGCAGGTTGTCAATGCCCCACGGTTGCGAGGCCGGAGCGCCAGCATCTTTTGTCGACTGACCAATCACTGATCCGGCGCTGGATTGACCACCGTAGAATAATAGCGGCGCTGAACCGCCCCAGTGATCTCGGCCACCTTTTGCGTTGATACGCGGCGTGCGGCCCATTTCTCCACAGCACACCAGCAGCACCTTGTCGCTGAGACCGCGCTGTTCCAGATCATCCACGAAGGCCGAAAGGGCATGGTCCAGCGGGTGGCCCATGTAACGCATGCCTTCTTCAACGGTCGCATTGTTGACGTCAGCATGCATGTCCCATACGAAGTTGGTAGTGACCGTTACAAAGCCGCAACCGCGTTCCACCAGTCGCCGCGACATCAGCAGCAGCTTGCCGAGAGTCTTGGCGTTGTCGACATAGTTGTTGTAGTTCTTCCAGCGCCGACTGATCTGATCCGGCGTCACCAAACGCGATGTGTCATACTTTCGAATCGTCTCGTCAGATTCCTGCGACAAATCAAACGCACTCGCGGCGCCACCGACAATCGTGTCGAATGCCTGCTGCCTAAAGCGGTCGACGCCTTCCAGGCTGCCGGACGCATCCGCGTGCCGTTTCAGGTCATCCAGTTGCGTCAGCAGCAGTCGTCGATCATCAAGTCGATCGGCTGTCAGATTCAGCTTCATACTTTCCTGCAGCGGTCCGTCGCTGCCTGGAATAAACGGTGCGAATCCAGAACCTAACTGACCAGTGCTTTCGAACAATCCAAACTGTTTGACGCGCGGCTGCCGCTCGGGATCGACCGCCCGTGGAAACAACGCCACATTGCGCGGAATGCCGTTGTCCGGATTGTTGGTGCCAGCGACTCGCGAATAGATCGAACCGATGGACGCGTCCAGAGACGCCTTAGAAACAAGGGGCTTGATGTCGTGATTCCCATTGCCGGTGGTAAACGAACGCACAATGCAGAGTTTGTCAGAACGCTGTGCCAGTTGTGGAAACGTGCCGCCGAAGGTGATTCCCGGAGTTTTCGTTGTTACTTCACCTGTGGCGCTGCGGATCTCCGCAGGGGCCGACATCTTGGGATCGAAGGTTTCGATCTGGCTCGGGCCGCCGTGCAGAAACAGGAAGATCACCGAACGTCCGGTCAACGCGTCGTTGTTACCTGCTCCTCCGGCAAGGGCCAGTTTGTCAGCCAGCCCGAGTGCACCAACGGAACCAATCTGCATCATCGCCCGGCGACGAGAACTTCTGGTATTGAAGACTGACAGCATGCAGTGTCCCCGCCAAGGTTGGCAATCATTCGGTCATTAACACGTTGCACACCATCGCACACCGAAATCGCAATGTCAATTGCGTTTAGAACGCTACCAAGTCAAGTTACGAACTGGCGAGGTCATTCGTAGCGAAAGTCGTCAAGGGCTTGTCGATTTAGTCACAGATTCTACCGCACGACCTCGGGCTGAAACCCGGGACTACAACCTGAATGAATCGCGAACCTGGTCGGCGTTCAGAACGCCATTGGCAGAATCACTGGCACACAAGCCATTGCAATTCGGGCGTAGGGCGGCCCGCGGATGCCAGTGAACGTTTGACAAGCCTCCGTTGTCATGACTTGCCGCGCGGAGTTTGCTGAGTTCTGTTAGAATAAGAGCATCCGATCCTATGCATTTCCTCTCTCTCCAATCCTCGCGAACCCTCCTTATGCGAACATTCAATTCCAGGCTGTTGCTCACCGTCCTGAGTTTATTCGTGGCCAGAGACTCTGCGACGCTCGGTGCAGAACAGCTCGAGTTTTCCGCTTTGACGGTTTCCGGGCAACAGCTTTCCGTCAGTACAACGGACACACAGTTCACGGTTATTTGTTTTCTCGGTGCCGAATGCCCGATGGCTCGAATCTACGGGCCTCGCCTGGAATCAATGGCGGTTGAATTCCATGATCGCGGCGTGCGATTCATTGGCATCAACAGCAACCGACAGGATTCATTTGCCGACATCAAGAACTACCTGGAAGAGCATCAGGTCACGTTCCCGTTCATTCGTGACCGGGACAACGTGATTGCAGATCAGTTCCAGGCGACTCGAACACCGGAAGTGTTTTTGCTGAACTCAAAGCTGCAGGTGTTGTATCACGGAAGAATTGATGACCAATATGAACCGGGGATTAACCGCAACGCGTCCCAACGGAATGACCTGCGAGTGGCGATCGAGGAATCACTCGGCGGCAAGCCGGTGACTCTCGCCCGGACGCCAGCGACCGGTTGCCTGATCGGGAAGGTGACTCAGTCCGCTCAAAAGCAGGTTGTTGAAAACGATATCACCTATCACAAACATGTGGTGCCCGTATTGCAGCGGCACTGCCTGGAATGTCACCGTGACGGAGACATCGGGCCATTCGCTATGGATAGCTTCGGCGAAGTCGCCGGGTGGGCAGAGACCATGCTTGAAACCATCGACAACGGTCGCATGCCTCCATGGCACGCCAACCCGGCGCACGGAGACTTCGTGAATTGCCGCAGCATGTCCGATGCTGACAAACAGATTCTTCGCGACTGGGTTGCCGGAGGAGTCAAGGAAGGCCAGGCCGCGGACGCGCCTCTACCCATTCAATACACAGAAGGCTGGCGGCTGGATGGCGAACCGGATCAGGTTGTCGCGATGCGGAACCGTCCCTTTATCGTTCCGAAAGACGGCGTTGTTGAATATCAATACTTCGTGGCGGATCCAGGCTTCAAAGAAGACAAATGGATCTCCGGAGCTCAGGTGATTCCCGGCAGTCGCGCGGTCGTGCACCACGCGATTGTGTTTGTCCGTCCGCCGGACGGTGAAGGCATTCCGGGTGTTGGCTGGCTCGGCGCCTACGTGCCTGGTCAGCAATTGGTGGCGTTGCAGCCCGGACGAGCTCGCAAAGTGCCGGCTGGTTCTCGGTTTGTGTTTCAGATGCACTACACACCGAACGGTCGACAACAGGAAGACATCACGCGAGTCGGTCTGAAGTTCGCTGATGAAAAGGACGTGACTCACGAAGTCTTCACGCTGATCGCATTGAATCAGGAATTCGAAATCCCGCCAGATGCAGACAACCACACCGTCCAGGCGGCAGTGCCGTGGTTGCCACCGCATGCAGAACTTCTGGCAGCGACGCCTCATATGCATTACCGAGGTAAGTCGTTTCGACTGTTCGGCAGTGACGATGACTCCTCGATCCTGCTGGACGTGCCCGGCTACGACTTCAATTGGCAGCACACTTACGCTTTGAAGGAACCGATTCCGTTGAATAACCTGACGCAGCTGAGATTCGATGCTGCCTTCGATAACTCGACCAGTAATCCGTTCAACCCTGATCCGAAACAGTGGGTCACGTGGGGAGATCAAACCTGGGAAGAGATGGCTGTGGCGTTCTTCGAAGTGTCTCAGCCACGAACGCCGCAGACGAAGAAAAACGCGATCGCGACGAAAAGGTCGCAGGCAGAAATTGCGGAGCGAGACCGCAAGATCGCAGCCTACGTAGAACGTGCGTTTGCGGCGATGGATGCAAACGACGACGGGGAAATCACCGAAGGCGAAGCTCCGATTGTGGTCCGACGTTTTCTGGGTTTCGACTTGCTGGATGTCGATGCCGACGGCGTGGTCACACGTGAAGATGTTCGCCGCTTCGCTGTTGATCTTGATGTTTACTAAGCTCCCGTCCGTGCAGCCGCGCTCCGCAGGCTCAAAGTCCTGTTCTCCTATCTCCCTATTGGCCCCAATCTGACTGAAATGAGCAAGACGTTCGACCAACTCGCGACATGGACTGTCGACCGCCGCTGGGCCGTGTTGCTGGTGTTGGCTGTCATCACCAGTCTCGCATTGATCGGCTATAAGGATCCGAGCCTGATTCTGAACCTGTTCGAAAGCGCGCCGGAGGCGCTTCAGGAGGGGACGATTGCAGACCCCACGAAGTCTCGACCGGTTCCGGAGGTGAACCCGTTTGTGTTGTCGCGATCAGACGCCGTCATCCTGATCGACAGTGAGGACTTCTTCAACGCAGCCGCTGCGAAAGCGTTGCGGAAGATTGTCGTGGATCTGGAGGCGCTCGATCAGGTGGAATCTGTAACGTGGATGGACCGCGTCCCGCCGCTGAATATGTTCGGGCTGCCCGAGCCGTTGCTGCCGCGGTCGGAAGCGTCTCCTCAGCGGTATGCCGCTGCCAAACAGAAGGCGATGGCTCATCCGCTGGTCGGTGGGCAACTGCTCAGCGACGACGGCAAAACGATGCTGATGCTGGTGAGCCTCGATTTCAACCACGTCTTCAGCGACGCTGAAGCCACCACTCTGCTGAGAAAGACGTCCGAAACCGCTGCTGCTGAGTTTCCTGATGCGTCATTGAAATTCCAGGTCACTGGGCGAGTGCCCGCAGCATTGGCAGCGATTGGAGCTCACGAAGCGAATCAGCTGAAGTATCAGCTCATCGGCTACGGCATGATTCTGCTGATGACGTTGATCCTGTTTCGGGGTGTGCGAGCGGTGATGATTGTCGCCATCGCGCCGATTCTCGGTGTCTTCTGGACGTTGGGCATCATTAACTACATGGACTTCCAGGATAATCCTCTGATCGATGTGATTCTGCCAGTATTAATCAGCCTGGTCGGACTGACTGATGGTGTGCATCTGATGGTGCAGATTCGTAAGTTGCGAGCCAGCGGTCTGTCGGAAAAAGCGGCCGCGCGAACAGGGTTGCGGCAGGTCGGCATGGCCTGTTTCTTAACATCGCTGACTACGGCCATCGGCTTTGGTTCGCTGATGCTGGCGGATTCTGAATGGGTCCAGCAATTCGGCAAATGCTGTGTCGTCGGCGTCTGCCTGACGTTCGTGTCCGTGGTAACTGTGATTCCGTTTCTCTGCTCTACGTGGCTGGGCAGAACGATTCACGTTGGCATCGAGAACAGTCTCATCGATCGCAACCTAAATCGCATTGGTGTACTGATTGAAGCCGTCTTGAAACGGCGATCACTGGTCAGCATGCTGGCGGTCATCTCAACCGCGGTCCTGTTTTGCTGTTCGATGACGCTGACTCCGGACCAGCGGCAAAGCGACGGCCTGCCGGAAAACGCAGAAGCCACGATTGCATTGCATCACATGGATCAGGCGTTCGGTGGGCTGGAATTCTCGCGAGTCGAAGTCCGTTGGGATGATTCGATTACAAAGGACGCTCCGGAAATCCTGACCGTAGTCTCCGCAGTCGATGACCTGCTGCGTTCGGAAGAGTTGATTGGGCACCCTTTGTCGATCCGAAACCTCATCGACGCACAACCCGGAAGTGGCCCTGTGGAAGAGCGCATGTCGCTGATGGAGTTATTGCCCCCGCCGCTGAAACGTAGTTTTTTTACTCCGGAACGCAACTACGCCAACGTCCAGTTTCGCGTGCAGGATCTGGGCATCGCGGCGTACGGCCCGGTCTTTGGACGGATCGAAACGGGACTCGCAGACATCACTGTGAGTCATCCTGCGTTCCAGTTCGAATTGCGTGGCGATGCGGTGTGGCGGTGGCAGAATCTGTATCAGATCGTCGTCGACCTCGCCAGGAGCCTTGGTACAGCATCGGCGATCATCTTTTTGGTGTTGTCCGTGGTCTACCGTTCGTTGCGACTGGGTCTGATTTCGATTATCCCAAACTTCTTTCCACTGGTGCTCACGGGAGCCTACCTTGCGTTCGCGGGTTACAATCTCGAAATCGTGATGGTTTGCAACTTCACGGTGTGTCTGGGAATCGCGGTCGACGACACGATTCACTTCCTGACACGGTACCTCGAAGAGGAAAACACATCCGCTTCGCAGGACGAAGCGATCAGCAAGGCGTTCACCGGCGTCGGAACAGCGCTGATCATGACAACGACTGTGCTTGTGGCCGGTTTTTCGACGGTGATATTCAGCGAGTCTCGCGACCACAAAATCTTTGCCACGATGGGAGCGTTGACGATCGGGGCCGCATTGTTCGCAGACCTTGTCTTCCTACCAGCACTGCTCGCTTGCTTCGGCCCGAAGAAGCAACAGCCAGCTGACCATACTGCCTAGAACGTTCCTGCCTGACAGACGACAGGCGGTTCTCTGGACTGTTCAGGACTTAGAAATGTTTACAAATGGATTCGGACACTGGTCGTCCTGGCCTACAGCACTGGCGATCTTCCGGGCACCAGAATGGATTTAGCCATCGATGCGGTGTGTACTGCCGCTGCGTTCGCCAGAACGTCGACTGGTTAACAGTCCGCCGTCTGACGATTGCAGCGTTAAATTCAGGAAGAGCCACACCGCGTTCCTGTCAGATACTTGTCTTTCGCACCTGAACTTTTCTGACCATTGAGCTGGTCGCTTTGGGGATGGTTACCCGCAGAATCCCGTTGCCGAGTTCCGCATCAATGCCGTCTGCATCGATGTCTTTGCTCAGCTGGAGCTTTCGGCGGAAATCGGAGTACGATCGTTCGTTGACCGTCACCTTGGCGACTTCCGGAACGGAATTCCTTCGTTGCCCTGAGATTTCCAGGACGCCGTTTTCGACCTGCAGCTGAATGTCCTCCAGGTTGACTCCCGGCAGGTCACACTCAATAACGAAGCTGCCTTCAAGTTCATAGACCGTCAGCGATGGAACGTTTGGTGCCGGGACGCCTGGCGTCGAGCCGTCGTGTTTCAGGACTTCCTTTACCAGGTGGTTCAGGCCTTTGTCAATTTCGTCGAACAGCGAAAATCGGCAGTTGGTGGTTTTCATCGTATTGTTTCCTTGTGTTGTAAACAAATGCGGAAATTGGAAGGGTTGCTACAGCGTATTAACGCTGACTTGTGGCCGCGGCGAACGGTTTTCGACAGCAATTCGCCTGCTCCCACGAGCCCGACGCATCCACCTGATTAGGTAAACTACTCTAAAGCCAGTCGCACCGTCTTTTATGAGTTGGCTGCTCCTACAGAAACCTTCCGCGGTTGCAGTTCGGGCTTCCGTGTCATCGAGATTTTCAGCACGCCATTTTCCAAAACGGCGTCGACGGATTTTGGATCAATCGAATCGTGAAGTTGCCGGCTTTTTCTGATGACACCTTGCGGCGTATTGCTAAACAGAACTTTGGCACCCTCCGCGGTTGTCGACGGACGCTCTGCGACAATCGTGAGGACTCCCTTTTCGACAGTGATGTCGATTGAGTCTTCAGGGACCCCTGGCAGATCAAGACGCACGAGAAACGCCGTGTCGGTTTCAGCAACGCTGAAACCTGTATGGTGATCCGTCGTCGGCGCCATGTGTCTCTCGAACTCCCGCTGCACGGCGCGGAACGTATCGGTGAGAGGAAGTGAAATGACGTTGTAAGGCATTGCTGTGGCCTCCTTATTCAGCAGTTACCGGTTCGCAGAGTCCGTATCACATTGATGACGATTCTCTCTGCGAGTAGCACTCACGGTATATCAAATGCAATGCCAAAACATACTGATTCATTCGTAAACTGCATTGCACAAAAGGCTTATGTAATATTCGATATACAGACCGGGCATTCGGAGATCGCCAAATCGGCACTATTTCGCAATTTCCGGAAAGTGCCAGTTTGGCATTCCGTCTGGTAAAGTGTAGTGCTCATTCGTTTTGAATTTGCGGCAGTTCCCGCAACAAGGCGAAAGCAACTGACATTCGTTTCGCTCTCGTGTATCCTGAAGAGCAGGCGGGCTCGCCTTTCACTCTCATCGCAACACTTGCTCTTTTGGAAATCGAGGAAACGAATGGAGTACCAGACCGTCATGGATCAACTTGAGTCGCTTGGCACAGCGCAGAATGTCAAGATCTACAAGCGTCATGGGGCTGGAGAAAACGTTTTCGGCGTTAGCTATGCTGATCTCAAAAAGCTGAAGAAGAAGATTGGGCATGATCAGCAATTGGCCGTTAAGCTCTGGAATTCCGGTAACAGCGACGCGCGGTCACTGGCCATGATGGTTGCGTCGCCGGAGGAATTGACGCCACCCATAGCGACACAGTGGATGAAGGACGTCACATACCCGCTGCATGCTTCTGAGGTCGCCGGAGTCGTTGCGATGTCGTCGGCGGGCATGTCCAAGATGCGACAGTGGCGAAAGCAAAAATCGGAATTTGCCAGGACTGTTGGCTATTCGATTCTGTCCCACATTCTGAAAGATGATCCCGACGCGGTTGGTGATGAAGAATGCATCAGAATCCTGAAGGAAATTGAGTCCGAGGTACACCGGTCACCGAATAGCGCACGACACGCAATGGTGATGGCGGTGATTTCGATCGGAGTCTACAAGCCCGAGTTAAGCCAGGATGCGATCGACGCGGGCGAGCGCATCGGTGACGTCGCGGTGGATCACGGAGAGACGAGTTGCCGGACGCCAAAGATCGCTCCTTACATCAGCGATGCCCTGAAACGCAGCGAAGGGAAAGCCAAGGCTCGAATTCGCTGTTGATGCCGCTTTCCCGTGGCAACACATCCACTCGCACAAGGCCCGATCCCGGTCTACGACGGCAGCGGCCAGTGACTGTGGAGCCCATATGTTCGGCCTACACTTGAGCGGTTTTGCGTGTTGTTGCGCGAAAACACACCATTTACCCGTATTTCTGGACGTTTTCAAAGCTGCAGGGCGGAAAAACAGCCGAAAAACCTTGTCAGAGCGTCGAAAACAATACAAACTAACAGGGTTCGAAATTTTCGGATTGGGAAAGAATATGCCATTTAGTTTCTGAGTCGCAGGATGCGGGCTTGGGTCAGAGTCAGGGAAGAATTTGGAAATGAGACAATCGTTTACACCGGGTGACCTCGTCATCTACCGCAAAACCAAACATAGTACCCATCCGGGGCCGCGCGCTGCGAACGTCCATCCGGCTCCTAATGGTGATACCTATTCATATACTGTTGATAAATTCTGGATCGTGGAAGCGGTTGACGAAGACGGCACAATTGTCGCCGCCACCCGTCGTGGAAAGCGAAATCGTCTGAAAAGCGATGATCCGATGCTGAAGAGAGCCAACATCTTTCAGCACATCCTGTATCGCAGTCGGTTCGCTCAACTGCCGACGTCAACATCGAGCGACGCTGTAACTGCGCCTGAATAGCCTGCGACTGGCTGAGCTAAGACTGCTGCTTGCAATTAATGGTATGTTCCACGCGGCGTTCGGCAATGAAGTTCGACGTCTCTTTCGAGTAACCAAACGACGGCCACGGCTGAAGGATCACATGCACCCCGCGGGTGAATTCCAGAATTCCGAGCGGCACCCACAGAGCATCCGGTCTGACGTCATGGTCGAGTGCCTGAATATAGAAACGAGCGCGGAGAGTATACGGCTTGAACGGCGAAGAAACCCCGCTGGATTCTCGCGATGCCCTTGACTCAAACCGTGACAGTTTTCTTCAGCACTTTCTGTCTGGTCGCGGCTATCAATGTTGCTCGGGAGCGCAGCGGCAAGTGGTTCGAATCTGACCTTATTGGTGCTTGTCACCGTATTGCAAATCAGCAGCAGCCACGCGGCATTCCGGTGTGCTCTGCAGCATTCTGCAGCCTTTTCCATGAAACTGTCCCCAGAGAATCGGGACCAGACGGCCGTTTTTTCTCCACAGGTGGCGACAAACAGACTTCTGTTCGTAGAATGCCCGCGTGGGCCATTGGGAAATTGCTACAGAAATTCAGGAGTTGCAGAGCTGCGCTGGCGTGGACGTGAACGTGAACGAAGTGAGAACGTGGAATATCTGCGAGGTATTTCGCCGCAAATGGCAATTGGTGGCGGCGGTGGTCTATTGGCAGTCGTCGTTATGCTGGTGCTGAAATTTATGGGAGCCGGCCAGGGTGTTCAGCAGATGGCCGGGCAAATCGTCAACAACGTGCAGCAACAAGGTGCGCAGGCTCCCAGTGGGGCCGAAGGCCTGGACGATGACCACCGTGAATTCTGCCAGGTTGTTCTGGCGGATACCGAGAAGGTTTGGGGCGAGATCTTCGCCAGGCAGATCGAGGGCGTGGATTACGTCGCCCCGAAGCTGATCATGTTCAGCGGTGCAACGCAGACCGCGTGTGGACAGGGCCAGTCGGCGATGGGGCCATTTTATTGCCCGGGTAACCAGCAGGTCTACATTGACCCGACATTCTTCGACGATCTGGCGCAGCGACATCAGGCTCCCGGTGACTTTACCCAAGCGTATGTGCTGGCTCACGAAGTCGCACATCACGTGCAAAAACTGTTGGGCTTCAGCGACGCGATGCACGCTGTTCGAGCGCGCGGTGACGAGCTGGAAACCAATCATCACTCAGTACGCCTGGAACTTCAGGCTGACTTTTTGGCTGGTGTCTGGGCGCATCACGCACATCGAAGCTTCGATATTCTGGAAGAAGGGGATATGGAAGAAGCCATCAACGCAGCGAATAGAATCGGCGACGATACGCTGCAGAAGGAAGCGACGGGCCGTGTCGACTTACACAGCTTCACACACGGCTCATCCGCTCAACGCGTGCGTTGGTTTAAGAAGGGCTTGCTGAGCGGCCGCGTTGAGTTAGCGCAGCCAATTTGGAAAGGTATTGCCTACGAAGATCTGTAACCGACGTTCCGCACATCTCGAAAACACTTTCCGC
>CALFOL010000094.1 GCA_937919915.1 uncultured Planctomycetaceae bacterium | reverse complement strand
AGCCCCTGGGGCCTAAAACATCACATCGGAGTGTTGGTTTGGAACGCATTTTTGCTGATCGCGGTGCCGCTTCTGTTTGCGACGAGCGAGCGGGCAGGTCGTGAAATCAAAGACGGACTGGCTTCCGGGAGAGCCAGGATTCTGACGACATTCGTGGTGTTGTTTCCGCTGTCAGGATTGTGCGGCATTGCAGACAACTGGCTGTCGTGGCAGGTTTATTCGCCGCGGCCGGAAGTCGTGCGGATTCACGTTCGGGAAGACGTTGTGGCCGTGCTGCCCTCAGATCTGCAACCGTTTGTTGGGCAACCTGCACCGCTGGACGTGTGGTGTCCTGTCAGGATCGACCAATGGTCACTGAAGGCGGCAGCGGTGCCGATGTATCCCGAAGATCGATTTCAGCTGGCCGTTGCGGGGCAGTTGATGGACATCGTCGACGACGACGCGATAAAGGTTCACCTGAATGAACCACAGCGTCAACCATGGCGGAAACATCGTGTGGAGATCGTCGATCGCGCGGTGCTCAACGATCGTTTGTCCCGCTTTGTGTTCAACGGCAATCGTGTTCGTACCAGCGGATGGAACGTGGCAAAAATCGCTTCACATTTCGGGACGCCAGCCGAATAATCACCCGCATTCGTCAGCCTTTGCGCGTTGTCCAGGACACACGTCGATCAATTGGACTCTGACGATTGTGCTGGCCACGGCATGGTGAGAGTCCCCGGAATTGCGATAGGCTGGGGAAGGTACGGGTCTGTTGTTTTCATGAATCATGAATTTGCCGCCAGGTATGTTGCCGGATCTTGATCGTTTGCGGGCCGGATGTAAGCTTATGCAAACAGTAACTCACCGGCCCCCTCCCCACTTCCTTTCTCAGACGGACCTCAGTGAAACTCGGATGGCAATTCAACAAGGTGAGTCCTCGGTTTAAGAACCGAGAAGCAACGCAGGGCGAATTCTTCGCCGCTGATACGGAGTTGCGTGCCTTTGTTCGAGAAGCCATTCAGAACTCACTGGACGCCAAACGTCGAGACGCCAGCGGTCCGGTCGCCGTGCGGATCTTTCTTTCCGGAGAAACTCATGCGTTGTCTCCTGATCGTGCGAAGCCATATTTCAGAAACGGCTGGGCTCACTTTAACGCGGAAAAAAGCGGACTGCGAGACGTTCCTGACAGAGACGAATCTGTCCGCTACCTGGTTTATGAAGACAGCGGCACGACGGGCCTGACCGGGAATATCGACCAGTACCACGAGGTGCCCGACGAACGAAACCCGTTCTATTATTTCTTTCGCGCTGAAGGGCAATCGAACAAGTCCGATTCAGATCGAGGTCGTTGGGGACTCGGCAAGTTTGTGTTCCCACGCTCCAGCAGAATTCGTTCGTTCTTTGCGGTCACTGTGCGCCACGACGATAGACAACGACTACTGGTCGGTCAGTCGATCCTGAGATCTCACCGACTGGCAGACAAAAACTACACGCCCGATGGATGGTTTGGCAAAAAGCCTGGCAGCAATGGCGTGCAGTTGCCGGTTGACGATGCCGAATTCATCGACCAGTTTGAATGCGACTTCTGCCTGGAACGCAAGGGCGAAGCGGGAACTTCTGTCGTGGTTCCGTTCTGTGATTCTGACTGGACGGCCGACCAGATTGCTCACTGTGTCACAGAAGACTATTTCCACCCGATATTAAATCACGAACTGATCGTCACGGTCGAAGGACCGAACAGCCAGCTTGTCATCAGTGCGGATTCCATCTCCGATGTGGTCAGCACTTTTTCTCCGGTGCAACAAAGTTTGGTTAAGCCGTTGCTGGAGCTCGCGGTCTGGGGCATGGATCGTCGCGTCGAAGGCATGCCACTGCTGAACCTGCTGGATCGCACCGGTCCGGCGAAGTGGTCGAAGAAAATCTTCGCGGATGAAATCTTCGACGAAGTGAGAGAATTGTATTCCACGTATCAAAAAGTGGCGTTACGCGTGCCCGTGATGGTCCGCCAGAAGAATGGCGAGGACCAGGTTTCGCACTTCGATCTGTTTATGGAGAAAGCGGAAGGCTCGCACTTGAAGCGGCCGTTGTTTATCCGCGAAGGGATTCTGATTTCAGAAGTGCGCTGCAGATTGACTCGCGAACTGCGGGCGATGGTCTGCGTAGACGACGCTCCGCTGGCACGCTGTCTGGGAGACGCGGAAAATCCGGCTCACACTGACTGGAGCGAATCATCGTCGCACTTTAAAGGCAAGTACGTAAACGGTGGGGCGACTCTGCGTTTTGTGAAGAACGCGGTGTCTGAAATCTGCCAGATGCTGGCCTGTGATCCCAGCGAAGAAGACCCGCGGTTGCTGCTGGACGTGTTTTCGATTGCGTCTGATGACAGTCGCCAGGGATTTCTTGTCGACTACGAAATGTTGCAGTCTGCGGCTCAGAAAGCGGCGAAACGCAGTCCTCGTGAGCTCTCCGGACCATCAAAGCCGAAGCCGTTTCGGGTGCGCCGGCGCAAGGGCGGCTTCAGGATTTTCTACGGAGATCGTCGGTCCGAGCGACCTCAGAAAATCGAAGTCAAAGTCGCGTACGATCGTCGCAATGGCAGTCCGTTGCGCAAGTACTCGGCCGAGGATTTTGATCTGAATGCGGCACCGATTAAGTTCATTGCGGAGGGCGTTGAGATTGAATTCCTGGCGGGTAACCAGATGATGATGCACATCACGGATGCTACCTTCGATCTGGCCGTGACGGGTTTCGATGCGAATCGCGATCTGTACCTCGATGTGAAAGTTCGCAACGACGAATCTTCTTCCGCTCGTCAGAACGGGAAAGGTTAGTCAGTATGCCACGATTGAACTTTACCGGTCGTCGCCGTATCGCTCAGGATCACGTAAAAATCAGCCTGACCAACGATAATGGGCAGCACTTTTTCTCCGCCCGTATGAGCCTGGAAACTTACGGTTTTCCCGCCACCGCTGCTGTGATTGTGGAAGCCTATCGTCAGCTGGAGTTGTCGCGATTCGAGTTCGGGACCGTCACCAGACCGATTCCTCCACCGAATTGCCGACTGACGGAATTCGGTACTCTGGATGGAGTTCGTTTTCGAGTAAAGGTTGTGTCGAACGACGAACCTCGCGGACAGTTGCTTGGCGTAGCGGATCGTATTCACCCCACAGACGTGGCACTTGACCGGACGCGTCGAATTCCATTGATCAATGTAAAAGGCCACGATCTTGGTCGTGAAGTCTGGAAGCTGGATTTTTCTGACGAACCGATCCTGCTGGTAAACTACCGCATGGCTAACAAGCACACGCTGGTGCGGTCGCCGATGTTTCAATCGCTGGTGCTGCCGGAAGTGCTGCGGTCAATTCTGACGCGAATTCTGTTGGTCGATGAATTCCGCTACTTCGAAGACGAAGATGACTGGGCGGCTCGCTGGCTGCGATTCGCCTCGTCATTTCCTGGAGCGGGCGAGGTTCCGGAAGATGCGGATGCGGAGATGGATGCTGAGTGGATTGATTCCGCGGTTTCCGCGTTTTGTCAATGGCGCGGAACGGACCGACTATTCCGCGACTTCTGGCGCGATTCTGAACTGGGGACGTAAAGGGAGGGGGGAACCATGCTGGCACGCAGATTAACTAAAGAGGGCATCGAGCGTTTCGAGAATTTTCTTGAACGCCTGCGCGATCATCCGAATTCCCGACTGCCGACACATGCGCTGACCGACGAGAAGCTGTCGGAAGCCGTTGACGTGAAGATTCAGGTCGAGTCGATTGAAGCCAGTTCGCGAATGGGAGTTGCGGAGCACGTATTTCAGTTGTTGCGGCGTGATACAGAAACTCTGCGCATCGACAAAGGCTTTTGGTGCTGGTTGAGTTTGTACTGGTTTAATGAGCTGTGTCCGGTTGTGACCGGCGAACGCGTTCCTGGAGATCGCTATCGCTGGATCGCGGAACTCGACAATACGCACCGCGCATATCGACACATGTTGGCGGGCCCGTACCAGATCTACCGCGCTCACCGCGACGATCCTGATCGCGCGCGAGCTTTCCTGTGCGGACCTGTGCATCAGTTGGGTGAACTTCTGGGGCAGATTGCTTCTCGGCCATCGCTGGTCACCTGCAAAGCCGTCGCAGGCGCAGCGACTCGGCTGTACTACGATGAAGAAGGCGACAAACTGCGTCGTGGTTCCAGTGGAAAAGGTGCTGGCAGTGCCCGTCGGTTTGCCGATGTTTTAAGCCAGTTGGATCTGACGTGGGACCTGCATTCGCTGACTGCGGACCAACTACTGGAACTGCTTCCGGATGAATTTGACCGTTTTCTGAAGCGTCTGCCGCGGCACCGCCAGTTGCTGCTGATTGAGTAGTCGCCGAGGCAGCTGCAGATCTGCGGTTTTCAGACGGATTGTCGGTCCAAAAACACAAGGCAGCTCGTGTTTGCTGGCCCAGGCAAACGCAAATGGTCAATCAGTGAGCCACGCGTTATAATGTCTCAGTGGGATGAGAGTACGACACGCGTCTTGTCGATGCCGCTCTCAACCGGCGCAATACAGAACGCTGGAGTCAGATGATGCTGGTCAAATCACCTGGGAAGACCTCGACGTGGATCCGGACGTCAACAGGCGTGTTGAGAACTCTCGCCATGTTGTCGATGCTGTGCCTGAGTCACGGGCCGGTTTGCGCCACAGACGAACCCGCGCCGGGCAAAAAGGACGCACTTGGGATAGACGTCGCTGTGAAGGATATCCGTCTGGGGACGGGTGCGATGTCTCAGCGTCCATCAATGCTCCTGCAGTTGGAACTACTGGTGTCTGTCTCCAATCGGACTCAAGAGCCGGTCACATTGCCGATGACCACCTTCAAGTGCGTCGCGAATTCCAAACCCACGACGATTCAACCGGCGATTCAGGATCCGTTGCTCCCAGAGGAACGGAAAATCGATGCCGGAGATTCTGCCGAAGGGTGGGTGGCGTTCGTGTTCCAGCAATCGTTGGCGAATGAACCGGCTATTGAGTTGTCCTGGGAAATCAGAGGAAAGTTAGAGTCGGCTTCGTTGAATAAGCTGCTGCGAACAGCCGCAAACGTAAAAGTGGAACGCTTCGGGCCTGACAACAGTCTCGCGGTCGTGACGCTGGGACGCAAACTGGATTTTTTGGGCATGTGGCTGTTGAACGACCAATTCCGTGAATTGCACAAACAAGGTGTTCGCCGTTTAGTCATCGACGTCAAACCACCTGTTGGATCGGAGTCGCGTGCTTCTTCATTTTCGAGCTCCAGCAGCGGACCTGTGATGTCGTGGCTGGCAACGGCTTTTTTTGATCCAAGTCGTGTTCGGTTGACGACTCGCCCCGGAGGATTGGTTTCCTCCGTACAGTTTGAGGAAATTTTCGTGAT
Organism: uncultured Planctomycetaceae bacterium; assembly: GCA_937919915.1. GTDB lineage: Bacteria > Planctomycetota > Planctomycetia > Planctomycetales > Planctomycetaceae > Fuerstiella. The sequence continues at coordinate 6,928 of CALFOL010000094.1, read as the reverse complement.
CGGCCTGGCGACGACACGCACTTCTTCGACCAGTCGACGCACCTCGATCCATCAGCCAAGCCGCGAAAGTGCGATCACATTGGCACTCAGGTCAATCTATGAATTCGTCACTGTCGATCAGGCACTGTTGGATTTGAAAAATGTGGAATCAGGGATCCAGCGGATCGCTCTGGAATCGGTTATTGACCGCTTGACGTCAGAACAGCTCAGTCAGGTACTGCAGGAGGCGAAGTCCGCGGATGCCGCTTACCAAGCCATGATTGCCGCCAATCTGTATCGAACTGCTCTTCCGGAAGCCATCACCGCACTGAATGAAATGGTGAGGAGTGATACGCCGGAAATTGTAGCTGCTGCAATGAATTCGCTGGTTCGATCAGTGTCTCCGGCGGCCGCCACGTCTTTGGAAAAAGTCTGGTACGAATCCTCGAACGATATCGATGTTCGCCAGAAGATTGCGGCAGCGATCATTGATCGGAAGGCTTATCGGCACATCAACCTGCTGGCCGAATTTGCAGAACGGCAGCTGACTCTGTTCTCCGAAACCCCCGGGGCAGGCAATCCGGCCACGGGTTCCACGCGCAGCACGGTCGATGTCGCTTCACTGAAAAAGGTCCTGGGCTTCTTTCGTGCACAGGGAAACCTGCGTTTCGAAGAGACCGCTCGTCGGGAACTGCTGAATATCGCCGATCCGAAAGTTCAGGATATGCTGCTGGATTTCGTACTGAACTCAGACCAGACCGATGCCGAGCAAGTGGCCAGACTATACATTGAACAGCGGCTGTCGAAGAAACCATCGTTCACAACGACACTGCTCAACACGATTCGAAAATACCCAGACACGAGCTACACTCCTCAATTGCTGGAATTTGCCGACTCCCAATCCAACTCCAGCACTTATCGCTCTGACGCATTTCGCACGGCGCTGCGGTGTGCGTCTGACGAGCAATTGCTGGAGGTGGTCGACGCGTTTGAGAGTCTCGACCCAAGCCGAAAATCGGTGCTGTTGCAGCAATTGTCCGTAATGGGACATCCTGCACGGCTGTCGTTGGTCGAGAAATGTCTAGACGATGATCGCACTGTTTCCCTGGCCGCGACCGTACTGCGCTCCGACCAGTCTCCTGAAGCCATGCAAATTGTGATTCGCAGACTGAACGCACTGCGACTGGAAGCTGAGGCAGCGGCTGCGAAGCGACCGCAGTCAGATAAAGGCGGGATTTCGATGCCGCGGTCGTCGATGGCAATCAGAGTATCCACAGCAGACGCAACGCTCAAGCAGTTGATCGACCTGCTTGGCAGCAGGAATCAGCAGTACGTTCATCCTGATGCTCGCCGCGCTATGAATTTAATGAGGCGGTCGACCGTTCCGCGGCTTGCAGAGCTGTCTCAAGAGAGTGTGCGGTCTGCGGCCTATACCATCCCGTCGGCTTTGATAACAAAAATCCAGGCGGCGTACAAACTTCAGGAGGAGGGTGGGTACAGGGAATCGAAGGAAGCTTTCCTGAGAATCGTTGAGGAAGATCCGTTCTACGTGCATGCCTACACCGCGCTCGCATCGCTGGACTTGCGTGAGGGGCTTGGGCAACAGGCGATGGAGCGACTACAAATCGCTGACCGCATGAATCCGGAAGACGTGCATACGCAAAGCATGATCGCTCTGGCTGAAATTCGTCTTGGGAATATCGCACGCGGCGTCGAACTGGCGGAGCAGATTCTGGAATCGGTGCCTGACCTGGCGACAGGTCTTCGGTGTGATACGTTGTACAATACAGCCTGCACTTATGGGCGGGCGATAGAAGTTGAGAAGGACGCTGCTAAACTGGAAACATATCGAACGCGAGGTATTGCCCATCTAAAGGATTGTGTGCATCGTGAGAATGGATTTCACGATTCTGCTCATATTCTGGCGGACCCGGATCTGAATGTATTTCATCAGCACCCGGAGTGGGCCGACCTGATCGAGACGATCAAAAAGAACGAATTGAAGGCTGAACAGGATGCACAATAAAGGTTGTTGGCGGGTTTCGCCGCAAACTAACACTGCAAATCGCCGAACACGGACGACCTCGTCGCTCGGATGAAAATATCAGGAACTAACATGAAACAATTCGGTTTCCCACGCACGCTGGCTTTGATCCTGATGGGCGTCATTGGGCTGAGCGCGGCCACGATTACGAACGCTGAAGAGGCGGAAGACGTTGATCAAACCGTCAAACGCGCGCTCGACGTCCTGGTGTCTCTGCAGAAGCGTCAGGGATATTGGGAGGCAGAGCAGGGCAACTATCGCGTCGCGATGACTGCGCTGGCCGGGACGGCGATGCTGGCAGAAGGTTCCACGGCGACGACCGGGCGATACTCGAAGCCGATCGGCCTGGCAGTCGACTATATTCTTTCGCTCAGCAACAACAACGGACTGATTGGTTATCGAAACGACGGTCACTATACCTACGGTCATGGGTTTTCGATGGTGTTCCTGAGTCAGGTGTATGGTGAAGAGGAGGATGTGCGTCGGCGTGAAGAGATTCGCGAAGTGCTTGAGCGAGCTGTGCAGTTCTGTGCGGATTCGCAAACGGATCGCGGTGGCTGGGGCTACGTATCTGCGAAAGAAGGCGACAATTTCGATGAAGGTTCGACCTGCATTACTCAGGTTCAGGGTTTGCGGGCCTGTCGGAATGCGGGCATTCCTGTTTCGAAAGAAATAATCGACAGCGCGAAGAAGTACATCGCGGATTGCACGACCAGCAAAGGGGGCGTCCAGTACAGCATCCGCGGCGGTGGTGAACGTCCTCCCATCACCGCAGCTGCATTGGCTGCTCTGTTTAACGCTGGCGAATATGACACAGAACTGACCAGGAATATGCGAGCGTTCTGTGACAAGACGATCTGGCCTGGGAAGCCAATGAAGTCGAACTCCGGGCACTGGCATTACACGCACTTCTATTATTCTCAGGTGCTCTACCGCCAGGGTGGTGACCGCTGGAATAAGTACCGGCGCGAGATCGAAGAAGAACTGCTGAGCGAAGCGAGCAGTGGAGGTGGTTGGACGGATCGGCAGATCGGTACGGTCTATACGACGTCCATCAACTGCATTATTCTGCAGTTGGAAAAAGGCTACCTGCCAATCTACCAACGCTGAACGACGTCACTCCGAGGTGGTGAATTTATCCAGGCACGATTGGCCAGTGAGTGAATCCTGTCCGCGACTCATTGACTCCCTGGCATTTGGTCGTCGTTCGCGCAGCAAAGACGACCGATGGTTAATCCTTCAGCTTTGTTGACAGTTCCAGCAACGCGGCCACAATCTTCTCTGAAGCGTCCTTCTGTACAAAATTCGTGCCAATCCATGTTTCGTAGCCACCCAGCAGATGCTGAGCTGGCGTTGGCAAATATCCGTACCAGCCGTTCGCGAGTTCGATCGTAAACGTTTGTGCAAACGGTGTTCGCTCCTTGAGTTCCAGGCCGATCTCAACAAACGTTTCGAACGGTATGGCGGTAATGCTCTGTTCCCCGATTTTCAGTACCTGAAGTCTGGCAGTGATACTCGTGGGGCCGTCTTTGAGTTTCGTGAGACGTTCCAGATAAATTTTCTCTTTGCTTCTGTTGTCAGCGGGTTGCTCCGCCGACACTTTTTCCAGGTACGCCAGAGTTTCAGCTGTTGGCTTGCGTAGCTTCAGGTCCAGATCAATGGCCGCTGCATTCAATGCCATCGTGTTTTTGTACTCAACCATTGCCTCGGCCTTGATGATTTGGTCCGCGACCTTGCGCGCGACTTCTTTCATCTTTTCGTAAGGTTTGCGCCGTGGGCCACGTTCGCGAAAATTGATATTGTTGATGTCACCGCTGGTCCCATTGGTCAGCATGCCGACAAACGGCACGTCGTCGTTTCTGATGAACTGTTGTTCCATGTGGCGGCAAACGTATCCGAAATAGTCTGCGGAGACTTCGCCTGCTGGAACACCACCGACGTAGTGCAGCGAATAATTGGCCAGCAGTGCAATCGGCTGTCCGGTTGCTGACTTTACCGAAAGGAATCCGATCTCAGGGTCCGTCGGTCCTGCAGGGCGAACAAGTGCGCCGCTGCCAGACGGCGGGTTCATTCTGACTTTGTCAGTCTCGCCAAATGGATTCATCAGCATTGCCGGATCCGTCACCTCCCAGCGGCGATTGAACACTTCGGTTGGTTCCGCTGCACTGCCCCAGGCGATTATTGCGGGCTCAAGGTTGTTGGCGGCTCTTTGCACACCATCCGCAATTCGCGCCGCGAGGAACTTCTGATACTCCGTTTGTTCGTCCTCCCACATGACGCCCTGTACACCGCGAGCGGTTGTGGCCGAATGCGTGTGGGTGGCGGAAATCAGGATATGTGAGTCCGGTACGTTGATTGTCTCGGTGATTCGGCGTTTTGCAGAATCGATCAGTTCACGTGGCATCCCCAGAATATCGCAGATCACGATGACAAGTTTTGTGTTGCCATCGTCCAGAACCAAGCAGCGAGCGTGTAGTTCGTCGTGAATGTGCTTGGCAGGAAATGGTTGCCAGCCACCAATGATACTTTCACCAAGCGGAGGTGTAATATTGCTGGTTGCCGCTCCCGCGCTAAACATTGGCCCTTCGTCGGCGTGCAGCGTACAAGAGAACAACAACGCAGTCACGAGGCCGACGACTCTTGTGACATTGAAAACAGAAAGCGAAGCCATGTAGATTTCCTTTTGCTGGCCGCGACGATTTGTGCGGTTTGGTGCAGTTTACTTATTGTTGTGAACAGTACTCGCTCGAGGGAACAGGCTTTCTTCAATCGAAACGCGTGCCCCGCGGCCACAAGTCAGCGTAATACGGTGCAGTGGCTGTGTTGAATGAACTACGATTCCGTATCTGCATCGTTGCACCAACAGTCCAGCTTGTCAGTGCAATAATCAACAGACGGCAGCATCAGCAAACTGTGGATGTGCCCGGACCATGCGCGATCAGCAGAGGTTTCTTTTCCTGCCATCACCGGAAACAGCTCCCAGGACGAAAAGTCGATGTCCATCTTCTGTTCGGAAACTGTGGCTCCATCGACAGCACAGGTCAGAGTGCAGCCGTTGTACTGGACGGAGACCTGCTGCCGCTGGCCGGCAAGTACTTTTCCGAACGTGACTTCGCGATGCGTTCCGTTTTTGTCGTTTTCACCGCTGCGGATTCGAAAAACGAAAGCATCGCCCAGTTGCCCAAGCGTGAAGTTGCGATCGTTGGTGTCTTTCGAACAACTGACGATACGTGCCGGCCCTGACTGCTGACAGTTCGCACTGGTGATGTCAGCAAGCAGCCAGAACTTCTCGAAAGCTTGAATTCCTCTCACAACACGGTCTGAAGAATCAGGGTAACGCACCCATCCGTGAGTCAAATCCAGGCTGCCGTCTGAATCGATACCGATCTGTTGTTGTGACACCGCTTTATGAGACGGGATGCCGGTATCACAGGGTGGGTTCCAGGCTAACAATGTCACCGGCGCCGCCACTTGCCGCGGCGGGGTCGGCGTGGTTGCCGTATCAACTGTCTCCGAATTCTTCTTGCGTTCCGGCTTTCGCTTGCCGTTCCTCTCAGTTCTTGTTTTGTCGGTTTTTGGTGCAGCTGCGAGCGGTTCGACGGATTCCTTGAGGCCCCACGGTGACCGATAAAAAATTCCCGCCGTCCACGCTCTCGCTGAGCCGTATCCGGGGATCACCAGCTGATTTCGAGGCAGAGCATGTTTGATCGCTGTGTCACACGACGGGTCCGCCGCAGACACATGGAGTGGCGAAATGATCCCCAACAGCACCGCTACAGCGAATTTCGCTGACTTGTGGCCGCGGAGGACGCGTATCGTCCTGCGTGAGCCGGTTCCCGCGAGCCAGCACCGTTCACAATAATAAATAAACTGCTCTAACAGCAGTGTTCTCCAGGAAGACTGGGACGGTCGGTGGGAAATGATCGTTGGCATAGGAAGAGGTTTCAGGAAGGAAATCAGCACCGCCCACAAGTCAACGCACATGTCAATCACGGGCCAGAGTGTGAGGCAAGGACGATTCGCAGGTTGTTATGTGTGAAAACATATAAGCGAATGCTTCCGCCTTGAGCAAGTCTCAGACGTCGATGCTAACGCACATCGCCTGCCACGAAAAGCAAGGCGAACCGGGGAAGCAGGGCGATTCACTTTTTCGAAGCTGTGGAGATACCGGCACGCTGCGCCAGCAAGTGAATCGGCAGCGTTTCTACTACCTCACGCGCAGACACTTCTGAATGACAAATTGCCACCTCGAGACCCAATGCAACAAGCGTCTTTTACGGATCGTAAAGACGGTTAGACCACCAGACTTTTGAGGTCTGCGGCTGAGGGTCCTGTGTTCAGGACATCCACGAGTTTGGTCATGATGCCGCTGGCTTGAGTTCTTGCGGCGTCCAAAGTCAGCTTGCCGGCTTGTAGATCCGCGGACGTGCTGTCCAGTTTGCCCTTCCAGTTCTGACACTTCTGCACGAACCACGTTCGCTCTACGTCGGTCAATCCACTATTGGGATTGTCGATCAACTTCTGGCACGCGTCGCTGACATCTTTTATGGATGACAAAAGTTTGTCCTTGTCAGACAAATCTCGTCCCTGCCACTCTTTGCCTGCTGTCGCAACAGCCCTGAACCAGTCGTCGGCAGACTTGGCGGTGGACGACAGCAGTGCCGGATTGCCAAGCCCCCAGTGTGCATCGCCCGCGGGTTGGTTTTGCCACAACGTGACTGCCAGCAAAGCAACGCCGACGGCGGACACGATCCACGGCAGTCTACCTCGACGCGTTTGCGGTTCCGCAGCGTCAGCCGGCAGTCTGTTTGGTGAAGGCTGCAGCGGCAGTCCGGCAAATATTCGATTCGACTGCAGTTGCAGATCGTGTGACCTGGCTAAGTCGTCCCAGTATTCTGAACCGTT
>CALFOL010000093.1 GCA_937919915.1 uncultured Planctomycetaceae bacterium | reverse complement strand
TGCCGCCTTTTGCAGCGTGGAGTCGAAGAACGAAATGCGTGCGACTTCAGCACGCATCGCCCTGGCTGCAGTCAAAGGTTTGCCTCTGGAGAATATTGTCAACGGCGAGGAGACGTCGCTTTCTCTCGCGCCAGGTCTGGAAGGGATGTCGATATGAGCAACGCAACCGCGAACCGAGCCCCGCGACCTACGGGGGTGGCTGAGGTCATTTCTTTGAACTGTGTGTGGCTGATGGCTCTGTGTTGCTCCGCGGCGGCAGCCGATGAGCAGGTTGATTTCGGCAAGCAGATTGCACCAATCATTGAGCAGCATTGCGTGCGATGCCATTCGCCGGGGAACAGCAAGGGCGACGTGTCGTTGGCGACGCTCGACGATTTGAAGTCGAACGAGTATGTCGTCGCTGGTGATGCGGATGGCAGCTATCTGATCGAACTGGTGACATCGCAGGATGGTGAGCCGCCGGCCATGCCGAAGGAAGCGAAACCGCTGTCAGCAGATGAAGTGGCCCGGCTGCGTCAATGGATCGATCAGGGAGCGAAGTGGCCCGACGGCGTTGTGATCAAAGAGAAGGCGAAGGCCGATGCGTCGTGGTGGTCGCTGCAGCCGTTGAAAGTAGCAGGCGCACTCCATGTGCCCCAGCCTGACAACGACCAGCCTGACAACGACCAGCCTGGCAACGACCAGCCAATAGCGGACGGCACACGGAGTGTGCCTGCTACGATCGACGAATTCATTCGTGCGAAACTCGCTGATAAGAAACTTACGGTGAACCCGCCAGCGGACCGCCGCGTGCTGATTCGTCGCGCCACGTACGACCTGATCGGGCTGCCGCCGACTCCGGAGGACGTCGAAGCGTTCATCAACGATCCTGATCCGAAAGCTTATGAAAAACTGATCGATCGCCTGCTGGCCTCGCCACATTACGGTGAACGATGGGGTCGACACTGGCTGGACGTCGTCCGCTTCGGGGAAAGCATCGGGTACGAACGGAACGTCATCGTGAACGACATCTGGCCGTTTCGCGATTACGTGATCCGGTCGATCAACGAAGACAAACCAGTCGATCAGTTCATTCGCGAACACATCGCGGGTGACGTCTTTGGGAAGAACGATCCTGACGTGGCGGTCGGTTCGGCATTTCTGGTGGCGGGTCCGTACGACGATGTCGGCAATCAGGATCCAGCTCAGGCGGCTCAGATTCGCGCCAACACGCTGGACGAAATCATCAGCGCCACCGGCGAAGCGTTTCTGGGTATGACGCTGGGATGTTCGCGATGTCACGACCACAAGTTCGACCCGATTACACAGGCTGACTATTACGGTCTCTATGCGACGTTTGCCGGAGTTCGTCACGGCTCGGTTCCGCTGGCGACTCCTCTGGAACATGCCGCGCGTGCCGAGAAACTCGGACCGCTCCAGGATCGCAAGGTGGAGTTGGAGAAGGCTTTGGATGCAGTGGATGCCGGCATTCTCAAACGCGCCGATGAGAAGCGGGCTGAGTATGAAGCCGCGTGGACTCGTGACCCTGTGGACCGCGCCGGAACCGAAGACCGCTTTGAGCCAGTGACCGCAAAGTTCGTCCGGTTGGTGTGTGAAGCGCAGGATGGCAACCTGAATTCAGCATCCGGATTCGGGATTGATGAGTTTGAAGTGTGGTCGGCCGACGATAACTCCAGAAATGTTGCATTGGCCCGCAACGGCGGTAAGGCAACGGGTAGCGCTCGGAATATTGAAGACTTCCCCGGAGCGTACGGACCGCAACACGCCATTGATGGAAAGACCGGAGCTCGGTTCCTCGCGACCGGTAACGACCTGACGATCGAACTGGCCGAGCCAGCGAGGATTGATCGCGTCGTGTTTTCCAGCGCCCGCAATGAAACGACACCCGAGCATCGCAAGTTTACTTTTGTCGCCGAGTATCGAATTGAAGTCTCGGAAGACGGCCAGCAGTGGCAGGCAGTTGCCAGCAGCAAAGACCGCAAGCCGATTCCTGATCCGGCGTTCGTGAATCATCGACTGCTCAAATTGGAAACCACCGCCGAAGACCGCGCCGAGAAACAACGCCTCGGTCAGGAGCTCGCAGTGATGAACCGAGAGATCGCTCAAGTACCCGCCTTGCCTTCGGTGTGGATCGGTCGCCGAGTAGATGCTGATGCCAAGGGGCCATTCCACGTGTTCCTTGGTGGTAACCCACAGAAGAAAGGTGACGAAGTTGCCGCAGCGAGTCTTGAGGTATTGAGCAGCAAGGCGTTTAACGAACTCGGCTATCGCCTGTCTGCCAACGTCGCCGAATCCGAACGCCGACTCGCGCTGGCCGACTGGCTGGTTCATCCCGACAACCCGCTCACGCCGAGGGTGCTGGCGAATCGGTTGTGGCATTACCACTTCGGCACCGGCATCGTCGATACGCCGAGCGACTTCGGCTACATGGGTGGTCGACCAACTCATCCGGAGTTGCTCGACTTCCTCGCACTTAAGCTCAAAGAAAACGGTTGGCGCATCAAGGCGATGCACCGGCTGATCATGTTGTCGGATACGTACCAACAATCGTCCGAGTATCGCGAAGACGCAGCGAAGATTGATGGCGATTCGCGGCTGTTGTGGCGGTTTCCACCGAGGCGACTGTCGGCAGAAGAAGTTCGCGACACGATGCTACAAGTGGCCGGCAAGCTAGACGTAGCAGGCTCACTCCGTGAGCCGCAGCCTGTAAACAACCAGCCAATAGCGGACGGCACACGGAGTGTGCCTGCCACTCTGATCCCCGACGGTGGACCAGGTTTCCGGCTGTACCACTTTATGCAGGACAATGTCTGCACCTACGTGCCGCTCGACAAGCACGGCCCGGAAACTTACCGCCGAGCTGTCTATCACCAGAACGCCCGCGCGTCGGTGGTTGATCTGATGACTGAATTTGATCAGCCCGACTGTACGTTCTCGGCTCCCAAACGCTCCGAGACTACCACGCCGCTGCAGGCGCTGACGATGCTCAACCACAGCTTCACGCTCGACATGGCCGCCGCACTGGCCAAACGACTCAAACAGGACGCTGGTGACGACATCGCGGCGCAGATCGAGCGTGCGTACCAGCTTTGTTATGGGCGCACAGCAACCGGTGAAGAGATCGCCGCGTGTCGTGAGTTAGTCAACGATCACGGCATCATCGCCCTCTGCCGCGTCATTCTGAATACCAGTGAGATGATCTATGTCCGGTAACATGCGACGTAGCGGATTTCGCCAGAAATCCTATCGGTAAGAACGACCTTGTCGCATGGAGAGAGGGAACTCTGGCGAGTTCCACTACATTGAGAAGACCATTATGAAACGAAACATGCTTATCAATCGGCGACATGTTCTACGCGGACTCGGCGTGTCCATCACTTTGCCGTTCCTTGAAACGCTGGCTCGCGCCGATGAGCCGCCTGCTCGGCAGCGGTTTGTCTGCGTTGCGAATCCGTTTGGCATGATCGCTGACGCCTTCTTTCCCGCTGACGCTGGCGTCGACGCAAAGCTGCCCGAGAACCTGGCGGCGTTTGAAACGCTGCGAGGCCGATTCACGGTGTTCTCGAATCTCGATCACGGGATTTCCGGCGGGCACTCCGCGACGCATGCGTTTCTGTCGGGCGTGCGTATGCAGGAAGCCGGCGCGATGCCCGACGGGAATGTCACGCTGGATCAGTTTCTCGCGGAAGCCAATGCCGGGCGGACTCGGTTTCCTGTACTCAACACGTCGGCGGGAAGCAACAACGGTGGAAGCTGTGAGCTGTCGTGGACTCGATCTGGAGTTCTCGTGCCCGCCGAACAGAAAATCAGCCGCGTGTTTCGGACTTTGTTCGTGAATAAGTCCGCCGAACAAGCAGCCGGTCGAAGCGAAAGATACGACAGGCAAGGTTCGATCCTCGACGCCGTCACGGCTCAGGCCCGCGCAATGAATCAGCGGCTGAGTAAGCGCGATCGGACAAAGCTCGACCAGTATCTGACGTCCGTGCGGGAAGTGGAGATCGCGATTCACCAGGAACAGGTGTGGGTGCATCGGCCACGTCCGACGGTTGACGTCAAGGAACCGCAAGACGGAACCGTCACGCAGCAGTTACCCATTCTCTTCGACCTGATCGCGCTGGCGTTGCAAACCGATTCCACTCGCGTTGCCACGATCGAAGTTCCCGGTGGGTTTGATGCGCGAGGCGTCGGGCTGGAGCCAAAGGGTTATCACGCTTACTCGCACCACGGGAAGGATCCGAAGCTGATGACGGGGCAACGCGGGATTGAAAAGTATCAACTCGATCAACTGGGCCGGTTTATTGGCAAGTTGCAGGAGCTGGATTTGTTGCAGACGACTCAAGTGCTGTTCGGCAGCGGCATGGGAGACGGCAGTGCTCACACCAACCGCAACCTGCCAATTTTGCTGGCCGGCGGCGGGTACAAACACAAGACGCATGTCGTCATGCCAGACCAGAAAGAGCGGCGAGTCCCGCTGTCGAATCTGTACCTGACAATGGCGCAGCGATTCGGTGTCGAGGCTGACCGGTTCGGCCACAGCACGGGAACTGTGGGAGAACTGGTATGAATGCGGTCTGTCTTCGTACTACAACTTCGTGGTTTGTTGTTTTCTTGCGCGCATTTTGTACGACGGACTTCCAGTCCGTCGATGGGCGCCGCGACGGACTGGAAGTCCGTCGTACGTCCTGTTGCGGCTCGTCGCGTCGTTTAACGGCAAGCCGAAGGCGTCGGTGCTTCGCGGTGAGCAGTCGCCTTCGGCTAGCCGTTAAACGAGTTTTCCTATGCGTTCTACTACTCACACTGTCGCTACGCGTCTCGCACGCCAATGATCTGCGAACGCTGGTGGCCGAGAGCTGTCTCGACTGCCACGACGACGCAGGCAAAGCGGGCGGCCTGTCGCTCGAACAACTCGGCGTTGAAATCACACAACAGAACGCGGCGACATGGCTGCGGGCGTTGGAGGAGATTGAGCGGGGATACATGCCGCCGCCCGATCATGATCAGCCGACTCTAAAGCTGCGCGAGGCGGCCATTCGTGATCTCGAAGGCAGACTCGTCGCGTTTCATTCGAAGCACGGCAAAGACCGGTCTACCGTACTCCGGCGGCTCAATCGCACCGAGTACCGCAACACCATTCGTGATCTGCTGCGATTGGAAATTGGCGACGACCTGACCAGCGAATTTCCCGGCGATCAACGCGACCATGGCTTTGCGACCAACGGCGAGAAATTGGTCACGTCGAGTTTCCTGCTTCGCAAGTACCTTGAAGTGGCCGAGGAAGTGATCGATCGCGCGGTACATTTCGAACCGCGGCCGGAGACGCAGGTCTGGAAACTGACGCCGCCGTTTGACCGTACGACGGGGGCCGAGCAAGGTCAGACCGCTGGTTATTTTCGGAAGATCGGTGAGCCACAACCGTATCAGGACATTTGCGGCCGGATCGGCGCCGGTGGAGCGCCTTATAGCGGCTATCATCCGCTCGACGATGTCAGCGATTCGGGAGCACCGGTGAGCGGATGGTATCTTGTCAGAATTGAGGCCGAGGCAAAGTTCCGGCACGCGTTTCAGGAAAAATACTTCACCCGCTGGAAGCCGCTTTGGGATGGAACGGAACCGATCCGGTTTTCGTTATTTACTGGGACGTTGCAGGGGATCGATCCCGCCAACAAAGAAGCTCGCGATTTCGCGGCGACGCACGAACAGGCAAGTCAGCGCCACGTCGCCACGTGGGATTTGAGGGACGACCAGCGGGTGTGGCTTGAAGCACGTGTCTGGCTGGAAAAAGGTCAGTTTCTTCGCGTTGGGTTTCCTAACGGCCCCACGAATTCGAACCATCGGATTCAGTACTACTTTGACGAACTCGTGAAAGCCACGTGGGACTCCGAGTCGCAATCCGAGTATGCAGAGAAGCTGAAACGCTACGGTGGTTGGTTCTCGTTTCACCTCTGCGAATCGCCGCGGATTCGGTTCTACAACATCGAACTGACGGGCCCGCTGAACGAAACATGGCCGCCGCCGAGTCACCGCGTGATCTTTGGCGACGCGCCGTATCATTCGGCCGACGCCGATGAAGTGCTGTTGCGGTTCGCATCGAAAGCCTGGCGCAGGCCGGTTGCGGCGAGTGAGTTGAATCCCATCGCGCAACTCGTGCGCGATGCGGAAGCCAGAGGCGGTTCGGCGGAAGATGCAATTGCAGAAGGTCTCAAGGCGATCCTCTGTTCGCCCGCGTTTCTCTATCGCGAAGAACAAAACGAATCACTGACCGATTACGAAATCGCTTCGCGAATTTCCTATTTCCTGACCGCATCGACGCCCGACGAACAGCTCCTCAAGCGAGCCGATTCGAAGCAGTTGACCGACTCTCAAATCCGACGAGCGGAAGCGGAACGACTGCTGTCCGACCCTCGCAGCGACGCGTTTGTGAATGAGTTTCTGGACGGATGGCTGCGACTGGACAAGCTCGGCTCGATGGCCCCCGACCCGCATCGTTTCTCCGTCTACTACGACGACCGGCTGGAACCGGCGATGCGTACCGAAACACGTCTCTACTTTCGTCATCTGCTGGACACGAACGGCCCCATCGCCCGCTTCCTCGATTCCGACTACGCGTTCGTCAACAAGGAACTCGCGAAGTTCTATGGGATCACAAGTAGCGGCGGCTTCCAGCCGCCGGACAGTGATGACACGGCGGCTGGAAGCCACCGCTACGATCGACTCCTGCGGCAGGAGGGCGTTGGCAATTCACCATCGACACGTTTCACCAGAGTCCAACTGACCGACCGTCGTCGCGGCGGTCTGCTCGGACACGCCAGCGTCCTGACACTGACGGCCAACGGCGTTGATACCTCGCCAGTGATCCGCGGCGTCTGGTTATTGGAAAACCTGCTCGGCACACCGCCGCCGCCGCCGCCACCCGACGTTCCCGCCATCGAGCCCGATATTCGCGGCGCAACCACAATTCGCGAGCAGCTTCAAAAGCACCGCGCCAGCGCGGCCTGCCGCTCCTGCCACGCCCACATCGACCCGCCCGGCTTCGCGCTGGAATCCTTCAACCCGATCGGCGGCTGGCGTGGCCACTACCAAACAAGCGGCAAGTACATCGCCATCGACTCGACGGGCGAATTCGGCGGTGAGCGCTTCAAGGACATCGTCGAGTTCAAAACGCTCCTCCTGAAGCGTCAGGATCTGCTTGCCCGTTGTCTGGTGGAGAAGCTGCTCACCAGCGCCCTCGGCCGCGAACTGGAGATCACCGACCGTCCACATATCAGAAACATTCTCGACGCCACGCGTCCTGAAAACTATCGGCTTCGCGACCTCGTCCTTCACGTTGTCGCAAGCCCGTTGCTGCAACAGAAGTAGTGCAACATGAACCAGCTCACGGAACTCACCCGTCGTCGCTTTCTCGGCAATGTCTACACCGGCCTGGGCGGCATCGGCCTGCTGCATCTTTTGCAAGGCTCGGTGTCAGCGGAAGAACCAATGTGGCGTCCGGGAAGTGGGCAAACGCATCACCCCGCCAAAGCGAAACGCGTTCTGCAAATCTTCTGCCCCGGTGCGGCTTCGGCCATGGACTTGTGGGAATACAAGCCATCGCTGGAAAAGTATCACGGCAAGCCGTTGCCGGGCGAAGAGAATTTCGTGTCGTTTCAGGGCAAGAACGGCAACCTGATGAAGAGCCCGTGGGAGTTTGCTCCAGCGGGGGAAAGCGGCAAACTCATCACGTCAATGCTGCCGCAGATGGCTCGGCATGTGGATGACATCGCGTTCATTCATTCGATGCACAGCAAGACTAACACGCACGGGCCCGGCTGCGTGTTCATGAATACCGGGCATCCGACCGAAGGTTTTCCCAGTGCGGGCGCGTGGACCAGTTATGCGCTCGGCAGTGAGAACGAGAATCTGCCGGCTTATGTGGCAATTACCGATGTTCGAGGTGAGCCGCCGAATGGCAAGGCGAACTGGTCCAACGGATTCCTGCCCGCCCGGCATCAGGCCATCATGATGAGCGACCAGCAGCCGATTCGGAATCTGGCTCGGCCCGGTTCCGTTTCTGAAAGCGAAGAAGCCGCGTCTCGCAAACTGCTCGCTCGCTTGAACGGCAACTTCGCAGCAGTAAATCCGGCGGAGAGTGATCTGCAGGCTCGCGTCGCTGCGTATGAACTGGCGGCGAAGATGCAGTTGTCCGCGCCGGAAGTCTCCGATCTAGCGCGAGAGTCCGCCGTGACACACAAACAATACGGCACGCAGGATGAGAATCCGCTGAAGGCGGCCTACGCCCGCAATTGTCTGCTGGCTCGACGATTGCTGGAACGCGATGTGCGTTACGTGAATCTCTACTGTGCTTCGCGCGCTTCCGGTGTGGACGGCTTATTGAACTGGGATGCTCATAAGACCCTCAAGGCGGACTACGATCGGCATTGCCCGATCTTCGACCAACCCACGGCCGCTCTGTTGACCGACCTCAAGAAATCCGGCCTGCTCGACGACACGCTGGTGCTGTGGACGACCGAGTTCGGCCGCATGCCAACGCATCAGGCGGGCACCGCCGGCCGCGATCACAACCCGGATGGCTTTACTTGCTGGATGATGGGGGCAGGCATCAAAGGCGGAGTCAGCTACGGAGCCACCGACGAATTCGGCCGCCGAGCCGAAGTGAACCCCACCACCGTCTGGGACTTCTACGCCACCGTCCTGCACCTGCTCGGCTTCGAGCATGAGAAACTCACGTGGTACCACAACGGCCTCGACCGCCGTCTGACCGATGTGCATGGTCACGTGATCAAGGAGATCCTGACGTGAGTGTTAACGTAGCAGGCACACGCCACATGCATCAATCGTTTAACAGCAAGCCAAAGGAGGCTTCTGGCCGCATGATGTTGAACAAGAACCAAATGAAAGTATCTTCCTGCGTTGTGCTTGTTGCGGTGTTGGTCGGGCTGGTGCCGTCGATGGCCAGCGCCGCAACCAAGAGATCGTTTGAAGCCGACGTTCGGCCCATCCTGAAGGCTCACTGCTTTCATTGCCACGGCGAAGAGGAGAAGACCGAGGGGAACCTTGACGTTCGGCTTGTGCGGTTGCTGGCTGCCGGAGGCGATTCGGGTCCGGTCGTCGTGGCGGGCAAAGCCGGGCAGAGTCTGCTGATCGAGCGGCTCGAAAGCGGCGAGATGCCGCCGGGTGAGAAGAAGCTTTCGCCGGATGAAGTGCGAGCCATTCGCGAGTGGATTGATCAGGGAGTTCCCACAACACGTCCCGAGCCGGCCAGTGCCGATCAGTTGGCCTATACCGAAGAGGAGCGAGCCTTCTGGTCGTTTCGGCCAGTCGTGGCTCCGCCCGTTCCCGAAGTGACAGCAGTGGATCGGGTGCGGACGCCAGTCGATGCGTTTGTGCTGGCGCGGCTTGAGCGTGAGGGACTCAGTTTCTCTGCCGATGCCGACAAACGGACGCTGATTCGGCGAGCTTACTTTGATCTGCTCGGGCTGCCGCCGTCTCCCGAAGATGTTGATGCGTTTCTCGCCGATGACGATCCGGCGGCGTGGTCGCGGCTGGTGGATCGGTTGCTCGATTCTGAACACTATGGAGAACGCTGGGCCCGGCACTGGCTGGACGTGGCTGGCTATGCCGATAGCGATGGCTACAGCGAGCAGGACCGCGTTCGCGAGTCCGCGTGGAAGTATCGCGATTACGTCATTCGTTCTCTGAACGCCGACAAGCCGTTCAGTCAGTTCCTCGTCGAGCAATTAGCCGGAGATGAGCTGGTTGCGCGGCCTTACGGCAATCTTTCCGATGCGGACAAGGACCGGCTGATCGCGACGGGTTTTCTGAGGAATGGTCCGGACGGAACGGCTGACAGGTCCGTGGATCAGAACGTTGCCCGCAACGAAGTTGTTGCCGACACAATCAACATCGTTTCGACGTCGCTGCTGGGGCTGTCGGTTGGTTGTGCCCGATGTCACAACCATCGCTTCGATCCGATCACGCACGTGGACTATCACCGCGTCCGAGCCATCTTCGAGCCCGCTTACGACTGGAAGAACTGGCGCTCGCCTGAAGATCGGCGGCTGTCGCTGTGGAGTGCCTCGGAGCGTCAACTTGCAGAGGTCATCAACGCCGAGCTGGCACAGGCGGCGGAAGAACGCAACGAGCAGTTACAGCGGCATACGCTCGAGGCGTTCGACATCGCACTGGCGAAGCTGCCGGCTGATGTGCAGGCGCAGGCCGACGTCATTCGCGACGGCGTTCTCGTCCAGAATCCACGCGATCGTTCGCTCGAGCAGGTCGCGCTCCTGAAGAAGTATCCGATGTTGAATATTGCGACGGGCACGCTCGCACAACTCTATCCCGAGCGTTACCGCAAGGAACTCAAGGAATACGAAGAGCGAGTGGCGAGCATCAACGCGCGACGTCCCACAGAGAATTTCGTGCGGGCACTGTTCGAGACGCCGGACAAGGTGCCTGTCACGCATCTGTTTCGTCGAGGCAGTCACACGCAGCCGGCCGAGGAAGTTTCGCCTGGCGAATTGTCCGTACTGACTCGTGGCGATGAGTCGGCCATTCCCACGAACAATCCCGAACTGGAAACGACCGGTCGCCGGCTGGCCTACGCAAGACATCTCACCGACGGCCAGCATCCGCTCACCGGACGCGTATTGGTCAACCGTATCTGGATGCATCACTTCGGCCGCGGCATCGTGGGAACGCCGAGCGACTTTGGAACGCAGGGCGACCGGCCCACGCATCCAGAGTTACTCGACTGGCTCGCCGACCACTTCGTCAAGGACGGCTGGCGGCTCAAGGCGTTCCACAAGCTGCTCATGATGTCGACCGTGTACCGGCAGTCGTCGGTGCGGACCGAAGCTCTCGACGCCGTGGATCCGGACAATCGGTTGCTGGGTCGGATGAACCTGCGGCGACTCGATGCCGAAACGATTCGCGACACAGTTTTGGCCGTTTCGGGGAATCTCAACGCCACGCTGTACGGGCCGCCCATGCCGGTCACGGCGGATGGCGTCGGGCAGGTGGTGATCGGCACGCCGAAGAACGACCGCGAGGGCCGTGTCATAGCCCTGAAGGGAGATGCTGCCTTCCGTCGCAGCATCTACGTGCAGGCTCGACGAACGCTGAAGCTGGGCATGCTCGACGCGTTCGATGCCCCGACGATGACACCCAACTGCGAGCAACGGAACTCATCGACGGTGGCCAGCCAGTCGCTGCTGTTCATGAACAACGCGGAACTGCTGAGCCAGTCGGAGAACTTCGCCGAGCGCGTGGTCGCTGATGCCGGGAGCGACGTCACCTCGCAGGTTCGGCGAGCGTGGCGACTGGCACTCGCGACAGATCCAACCGCCGAAGAGATCGCCCAAAGCCTAGTGTTCCTCGCGGTTCAGAAAGACATCGCCGTGCAGCAGATCAGCGAGCTGACACCGGAAGAAACAAAGACCGTCCGGTTCACCGAACAGCCGGAGAAACAATCACTCGCGACATTCTGCCAGTTCCTGCTGAGTAACAATGCGTTTTTGTATGTGGATTAATTAGATGAATGTTGTTTGACGGCAAGCCGCAGGCGACCGCGTCCAGAACGTCGGAAACGCCGACGCCGGCGGCTTGCCGTTAAGCGAATCAACTGCTGATAGGAAACAACCATGCAACACAACCTTCATACAACTCTGGCACGACGTGAGTTCCTTGCGTCGCAGGCGATGGGTCTGGGCGGGCTGGCGGCGACGTGGCTGCTGGCTCGGGATGGGTACGCGGCCGATCCGGTCAAGCCGGAGCTGGAACGTCCGACGTTCGATCTCACGCCAAAACAGCCGTCGTCGGAGCCGTCCGCACGGGCCATGATCTCGATCTTTACCAGCGGAGGTCCAAGTCAGATCGACCTCTACGATCCAAAGCCCGAAGTGGATAAACGCAACGGCACAAAGTTTACGGGAGACCTCAAGCTCGATTCGTCGGCCATGACCGCGCGGAACAGTCGCGAGCTGCTCGGCAGTAAGTGGAAGTTCCGCCATTACGGCGAAAGCGGCATCGAGATGAGCGAGCTGCTGCCTCACATTGGCAGCATCGCCGATGACATCACACTCATCCGCTCGATGCAGACATTCAACAGTGCTCACCCGCTGGCGATCAACGCGATCAACACCGGTCGTCCTCGTTCCGGACGCCCTTCGCTGGGAAGCTGGGTGACGTATGCATTGGGGACCGAGAATCAGAATCTGCCGGCGTTCGTCGTGTTGACCGATGAGGCCGGGTTGCCGCTCAATCGTGAGACCAACTGGTCGCAGGGCTTCATGCCGTCGATCTATCA
>CALFOL010000092.1 GCA_937919915.1 uncultured Planctomycetaceae bacterium | reverse complement strand
CTTAGTCACAGCAGCGTGACATTGATGATGCTGAGTTCCGCTGACTGCGACAATTCTTACGACCTATGCCGTCAACTCGGGGTGTCCTCCTATCTTGTGAAGCCGCTGAAGCAGTCGGAACTGCTGGATAAAATCGTTGATGTTCTGTACACCGCTGAAGGCCATGCCAGGACCGAATCAATCGCGTTGTCGAATTCGGCAGTCGTTGCCAAATTCCACATTCGTCCTTTAAAACTTCTGCTGGCCGAAGACAACTTTGTGAATCAACAGCTCATGATTCGAATCCTGGAGTCTCAGGGACACCAGGTCTTCCTGGCAAACAACGGTCGTGAGGCTTGTGACTATCTGCAGAGTCACTCGGCAGACATCGTGTTGATGGACGTGCAGATGCCGGAAATGGACGGAATGCAGGCAACAGCCGAAATTCGTTCGATGCAACAGGACAAGAAACACAGAACGCCGATCGTTGCCCTGACGGCTCACGCATTGAAAGGCGACCGTGCAAACTGCCTGGCCGCGGGAATGGATGCCTACGTCTCGAAGCCGATTCAGGTTGCTGAACTCAACGCAGTCATCGCGGATCTGGTCGGCGAAGCAGAGCCAGAATCGCAGTTCAATTCTGTGGCAGACAACGCGACTCCGGTGTTCGACAAAGACGATCTCATATCACGCGTTGGTGATGATCTGGATTTTCTTGAAATGATTCTCGGAGTCTTCTGCGACGATTATCCGACTCATCTGCAAACGATCGAAGACGCGATTCGTGAGCGGAATCCAGAACGACTGCACGCTGCAGCACACACGCTGAAAGGCAGTGCGAGCAACATGGGCGGAAAACTGGCTGCAGAGCGCGGACTGGCATTGGAGACTCTGGCTAATGATTTACGATTCGACGAATGCCCGGCTGCTGCAGAAAGATTGTCACAGTCGCTGAACGAATTGGTGCTGGCGCTGCAGGCCGAAATTACGACCAACTCCCTGACAACGACATAGCTTCGTCCTCCCGTTGCAGCGGCGCCAGGACAGCCATGCCCTGGGTCGCTTCATTATCTGCTGTGTGTTCCGTACCCTACGCAGATGGTCCCACTGATTTTAAATCCTGCACTACTGGCTGGGCTGCTGGGCATTGGTTTGCCGGTGCTGGCACACCTTCTGAGCCGTCGAAAGTTCGATGTCGTGCAGTGGGGGGCGATGCAGTTTCTGAACCCCAGTCGCAAAACACGCCGCCGCATGCAGCTGGAGGAGTTGCTGCTGTTGCTGATTCGCATGGGCATCGTCGCGCTGGTAGTCCTGGCGATGTGTCGATTCTCCGTCAGCAGCGGCTTTCTGATGGGCTATCGTTCCGCGGGATCGCGGGACGTCGTGCTGGTCATAGACGGTTCGAATTCCATGGGCCGCAGTGACGGACTGACGTCGCTGCACGACAAAGCCGTTCGACGAGCTCAGACGTTTCTGAAAACGTTGAGCCGCGGAGACACGGTCACCATCATCGATGCTCGTGACAAAGCGATCCGTATTGTGGATTCTCCGCTAAACGATCATGACCTGGCGGCGCAGCGGCTGGAAGAAATTCCCGCCGCAGCCGGCGCCGCATATCTGTTACACGCCTGTGAAGAAGCAGTCGCGATTCTGGGGCGTTGCAGCAATGCGTCGCGCGAAGTCGTGGTCTTTACCGATCGCCAGCGAGCGGGCTGGAACATTGCGGAAGACGCGGCGTGGCAGCGGTTTGACGAGGTCCTGAAATTTCCCGTCGTACGTCCGAAGGTGTGGGTCGTCGACGTCAGCGCCGGGATGGGGGCGATCCGTCAAAACGTTTCCGTGGGGCAGCTTGATGTTTCTCGCGATTTGACGGTCCCTGGCTTTCCAGTCAGCATTCAGGTACCGATTAGAAACGCCGGGAAAGCCACAATTCAGGTTCCCATTCAGGTCTTGATCAATGGGCAACGGCTGGCCACCATGGACAGCACGATTTCTGTGGGTCCCGGAGCGGAAACTCTGTTCAGCAGGTCGGTACGGTTTTCGAGTCCGGGAACAAACGTCGTGGGCGTGCGAGTCAGTCTGGCGGATGATGCTGTCGAAGTCGACAACGCCAGTTTTGCCGCGGTGCAGGTGAAAGCAGCAATTCCGGTGTTGCTGGTGGAAGGGTCGCTGGATCCGAGTCGGCAAAAACGGAACACATTTTTCGCGGAGCTGGCTTTGTCGGCTCCGGAAAA
Source organism: uncultured Planctomycetaceae bacterium (assembly GCA_937919915.1). Classification (GTDB taxonomy): domain Bacteria; phylum Planctomycetota; class Planctomycetia; order Planctomycetales; family Planctomycetaceae; genus Fuerstiella. The sequence continues at coordinate 1,298 of CALFOL010000092.1, read as the reverse complement.
TAAAGCTCCCTGGATTGTGGCTCGTACGGTGAAGGCAAAAGAGCTGAAGCCTGACGATCTAAACGATGTGCCTGCGATCGTGTTGGCAAACGTGGCCGATTTGCCAGTGGAAATGCCCGCCGCCATCAAAGAGTTCGCTGTTGCGGGCAACGGAGTATTCATTGCCCTGGGGCCGGACAACACGGTTGAATCCTTCGATCAGCTGTATCAGCAATCGGGCCTGTTCCCCGGTCTGAAACTGAACCGTATTCGACTGGCGGCCCCTGACGCCGTTGTTCCGACAACCATGGCCCCCTACAGCATCGAAGCTGGCTGGCTGAATCGTTTTCGAGAACGTAAAGGAGCGGCGTTGCTGACAGCGCCGTTCGAGCAATGGTGGCTGGTAGAAAGTTCTGCTTCCGGAGAGAATAAAACAGTCACGGTCGCGGCGCTCACATCGGGCGATCCGCTGCTGCTGCAGGTTGCATGCGGGAGAGGAAGTGTGCTGCTGATGACCAGTAACATCGACTCACGGTGGAATTCGCTACCTACCACTCCGGACTATGTTCCGTTTTTGCATGAGGCGTTGTTTCAGATGGCGGCGGCTCGGATTTCTCGCAACGTGAGTTTCGGCGAACCCTTGCTGACAGAGCTGCCAGAAGATATCACGACTGAGCAACACGCAGACATGGTGTTCCGAATTCCGTTCGACACGACGGAAAAGGCCGTGGTGACGCAGTCCGCCGATGAGTGGATGGCTCGTCTTGACAGCACTCGCTTGCCAGGACTGTACGAGCTCCGTCGCAGCGCTGCCGCAGACGCGTCTACTGTTGACGCCTTCGTGGTGAATTATGATCACGCCGAAGACGATCCGGCGGAGATCACTCAGGACGACCGAGAACGCCTGCTGGTCAATAACCGCCTGTCGTTTATGGAATCTTTGGATGCGCTGCAACAGGGAATGTACAAGGGCGAATCTCGCAGCGAACTCTGGGCGTTGTTGCTGTGGCTGTTTCTGGGGTTCCTGATGTTGGAAGTGTGGATGACACGCCGCCTGGTGATGAAAGGCCATGTCGATACGCCGCAAACTCCGTAGGTTTCGCGTCTTATTTGATTGTCCCAACGAAAGCAGGCGCGGTTTTGCCTTTGGGCTACCACTTATGACGCAATTTGAACACATGAGGCCGACGTGACCTCGGTTGTCAATTCCTTTTAACTGCGAAAGGTTAGGCCTCGCCATCACTGGATTGCTTCATTGCAGTTGCGAATTGCCATCATTACAAATGGCCCCTTTTGCTTAGATGGATTTGTCAAACAGG
>CALFOL010000091.1 GCA_937919915.1 uncultured Planctomycetaceae bacterium | reverse complement strand
ATGCCCGACCAAATGGCAATCATCGAAAAGGCCATCGCCCAAATCGATGTGCCAACAGACGCTAGACATTCGTTGCTGCAGAACATGAACAAGTTCAGGGTTTACCCTCTGCAAACCGTCGATCCGCAATCCCTTGTCGACCTGCTGACGGAATTGGGTGACATGGCTCCAGGTACCGTGTTGAACGTCAACAAAGACAAGAAGTCGATCGTCGCCTTCGCGACACTTGCAGACCACCTGACCATCACGACCCTGGTTGAAAAGCTGGATCAGTCCGGCCGTGTCGTTGAGGTGATTCCGCTGCGACGATTGGAAGCGGATTATGTGGCGGGAACAATTCGGGCCTTAATGGCTCCGGAGGCGAAAGATGACAACAGTTCTCGATATAGCTACTACAGCAGATATTCGTCCAGCGAACCAAAGCAGGAGGAAAAGGACTTCAAGGTCGAAGCCGATATCGAAAACAATCGACTGTTGGTGTACGCCAACACGGTTGAGATGGAAGAAATCATGGAGTTACTCCAGAAGCTGGGAGAGCTCCCCAATCCGAACGGCATCGACGATGGAATTCGGGTGTTCGAAATGTCGCCCGCCGACAATCCTCATGACGTTCTCGAACGGCTGAAACAGCTTTGGCGCGGCGACAATGAGCTGCAAATCGACATTCCTGAACCTCCAGTTGACGCAGAAGAACCTGCTTCCGAAGAATCCGATGTACCCGATAAAGCGAAAGCTGCTCCCGTATCTGTCACATCTGTGCCCCAGGATACATCGACCGGGCGAATGACGGCAGCGGAGTTCTTTGCGATGCTGCACAAAGAGTCGCTGGAACGCCAGCAGGCCCAGACGACGAAGCCCGCGACAATGAATTGGCAGCCAAAAACAAAACACCAAAGCGGTGATTTGCAGCTACCTGCCGCGGCAGTTGTCGAAACGGACAACGCACGTCAGCCGATACTGACGTTCGCGGAAGACGATGGGAAGACATTCAGACGCCCGCCAGTACGGTTTTCTCTTTCCCCAGACGGTCAGTTGATCGTGACCAGCGACGACAAGGAAGCGTTGCAGGAGGTCGAAGATCTGCTGAAGAAACTCGTACAGCCTGCACCCAACTACAAAGTGTTCCACATGAAGCACGCCACACCATCGTGGGTCACAATCAACCTGGAGGAGTACTTCCGGGCCGAAGAAGAAACCGAGACGTCCATGTCGTACGACTATTTTTACGGATACCGGCCGTCGACGAAAAAGAAATCTGGCTCGCCATCGCTGGGACGTCGTCGTCAGCCCACATTTATCTACGACAACCTAACCAGCACAATTCTGGTCCGTGACGCGGATCGTAAGCAGTTGCGGGTTATCGAAGACCTGATCGCCATCTACGACGTCGCTGAACCTGCGGACTCACGTTCTATGCGGGTGACGAGGATCTTTAAACTGAAGAATTCACAGGCCGAAACTGTGGCCCAGGCGGTGAAGGATGTCTTCCGAGATCTCCTGAGTGCCAACGACAAAGCGTTGGAGAAAAAGGGCGAAGAAAAACAGCAGGCGCGAGTGTATTCCTACTTCGGTGGTGGCGACGACGACGAAGGCGATGAAGCTCCGATTCGGTTTAAGGGACTGCTGTCGATTGGTATGGACACGACGTCAGACACGCTCGTCGTCTCTTCGAAAGCGTCGTTAATGGAGAGCGTTAGTGAACTGATTCTGGAACTCGACGAAGCCGCCGAGCAGACGTCGATCTTACATGTGGTCAAGGTGGACCCCACGGTCGACATCACTCTGATTCAGGAACGACTCAGCAAAGCACTGGGAGTGACGACCAGCAAGAACGATCAGAACAAGAAGGACAAAAACGGCCAGCCTCAGCAACAACAGGGCGAAAACGGAAAACGCGGCGAATAATCGCGGCGAATCCCGGATTCGACCTGAGGCAGAGAATCCGAGCTTCAGTCCAGTTCCGGAATCGGATCATCGGCGGATACCTCTTCGCCTTCCCAGTTCACTGTGCCATCAGCCCGATGCAGCAGAATGCGATGTTTGCTGCCGGGTGCTGGTTGAACGCTTTTGGGGATCCACTTACGATGCTCTGCGATCACACTCGTGTATTGTGCATCGCTGGCGAGGTTCTTCCATTCGTTGGGATCGTCCTGCATGTTATACAGCTCTTCGCTGTGATCCGCGTATTGGATGTAGCGCCACGTCTTTGAACGAACGCCATGGTTGTCGTGATTATGAGTCGTGATCGCTGGCCACTCCCGTTCGGCGGCTGCGCTCTTCAGCTGAGGCAGCAGGCTATGACCTTCCAGGCCGTCGGGATTCGGCAGACCGCACAGATCTGACAGCGTTGGATAGATGTCCAGCAGTTCCGCAGGCTGTTCGCATCGACCACCGGCAGAGATTCCAGGACCGGCGAAGATCAACGGCACACGCGTCGACCGATCCCACAGTGAGTTCTTGCCGGTGATCAGTTTTTCGCCCAAATGCCAGCCATGATCTGACCACAATACAACAATCGTATTATCGGCGGCGTCACTGTTGTGCAGAGCCTCCAGCACTCGGCCAACCTGACTGTCCACAAAACTGGTGCAAGCCAAGTATGACCGTACCAGGTTTTTCCACTGGTTCGCTTCTACCAGAAACTTATGCCGCGGTTCCGGCAGTTTCCAGTGCATATACCAGCTGAAGCGAGGCGTGTCGTCTCGATCATTCGCGGCAAACGGTGGCAGTTGCAACGTGTCTTCGGGATACAGGTCGAACCACTTCTGAGTCGCATAGCAGGGGACATGTGGCAGAAAGAAGCCGACCGAAAGAAAGAACGGCTGATCGTGTTTCTTCTGCAACTGTTCGACGCCCCACGACGCGACTTTGAAATCGCCTTTATCTTCGTCTTCATGAGGAAACACTCCCCAGTCGACCAGCGGATGCGGCGACGGTGTTTCGACCAGTTTCTTTGGTGGTTTCACACCAATGCCGGATGCCGGCCCCAGGACATCGAATTCGTCGTCTTTCGGTCGCCGCCCACTGCCGCCGTGATAGATCTTTCCCGTCGATAAGGCTTGATAGCCATGCTTCCTGAGATGCTGTGGCAGCGAGACGATGTCTTTGAGTTCTTTCACGTCGCGAAACCAGGGGGCAAGGCCGTACACGCCCGTGCTGGATGGCCGTCGCCCAGTCATCAGACTCGTTCGCGACGAATTACAGAGCGGTGACTGGCAGTGTGCATTCAGGAACACGGTTCCCTTTGCTGCCAGACCGTCAATGTTTGGCGTTTTGATTTGAGGATGTCCATTCAGGCAGCCGATCCAGTCGTTCTGATCATCAATCGCGATAAACAGAATATTCGGTTTTTGATCGTCAGCGCTAGCCAATCGGGGCAGCACAGACAGCAGCAGGATCAGCAATAGGCGAGACTTCATCGGCGAAACCCAAAACAGTGAGGCGAGACTAGAGAGGAACAGGGTAACACCGCTTCGTTGACTCGCCAAGCGGGCCGCCGTTTTCCGCGTGGGCCAGTGGCTCATCGACTGGCGAATTACGTCATTCGGACCGTCACTGCCATACAAGCATGACGCGCCAGCGAGTGAATCGACTGCATTTTCAGTATACTCGCTGGCGCGTCGTCCTTTCGTCCTTGTAAGCATTACAGTTTCAAAACTCGGCAGCCCTGAAGACTTTGCAGCG